>CAZIDA010000022.1:0-14669 GCA_964537865.1 uncultured Acidobacteriota bacterium | reverse complement strand
CGCGTGGCCTGCGGAACGATTCCTCCCGCAAATTTCTTGAGGCGAGGATTCTCAATCAGCGACTGCAGCGTCACCATGGCGCCCAATCGAATGACGGTCTCTTCCTGCTTCATCGCCGCCAGCTTCAGCGCCGCCAGATCCACCACTTCCTCGACCTCCCGGCGCGCAGAAGTCAGAAGGCGCGTCCCACCCGCCAACGCCCGGCACCGCGCCGGATTCGCGCTTAGCAATCGAATCGCGGCTTCCACGGAACGAGGACGATAATATTTTCTAAGATTCAAGAGCATGGCGATGCGAATGTTTCTGAGTCTTGACGATGAGACGAATTCGCAAACTCGTCGGAAAGTTTTGTAAACCAGTCGCTGAGAAACTCTCGCTAAAGATCCATGAAGGGCGCCGATTTATCGGGGCCGCTGAAGCGGCTCCCACAAAACAAATAGATCAGTCTTGTCGCGCGTTTTGGCCGGACTAAAGTCCGGCCCTTCGTGGCCCTCGAAGAAAGCTCTTCAGCAAACTGTTGAAACGAGCCGAGCGCGGCTCATGTGGGCTTTCGGCTCCTCGCTCGTTGGAGCATTTCACCGGACAAGCGATTTTGAGTTTGGATCAATGCGTTCAAATTCTCACTCCCCAAACGCCCGGCCTCGACCACGATTTTACCATTCACCATCGTCGTGTGAACAGCATTTGAAGCCTGCGCGAAGACGGCGGCCGCGAGCGGGTCGCTCATTCCACCGGCGAAACTCAACTGATTCATGTCGATCAAAATCAGATCCGCCGCAAATCCGGGCGCGATGCATCCGGTCTCGCCATCGTATCCCAGCGCTTTGGCCCCGCCTCGCGTCGCCATCCACAAAACATCTTCCGCTGAAAACCAACGCGGCCTCGAAGCGCCGTCGTGCGCGGACGCTCCAATATCTTTTTTCTCCGCCTCAGGCAATCGATGCAGCAGCAGCGCTTGCCGAACTTCCGCCAGAAGATTCGATGAATCGTTGGAGGCCGAACCATCGACGGCCAAACCAACCGTCGCTCCCGCGTCGACCAATTCGCGAATCGGCGCGATGCCGCTGCCCAATCGCATGTTCGAAGTTGGACAATGCGCCACGGCGGTTCCGGTTCGCGCAAACAAGTCGACCTCCGCTTGATTCAGATGCACGCAGTGCGCAAACCACACGTCTTCGCCCAGCCAATCAAGTTGCCGCATCAGCTCCGCCGGGCGGCAGCCGTATGTCTTGCGGCAGTATTCGTTTTCATCGCGCGTCTCGGCGAGGTGCGTGTGAACCCGCAACTTGTTTTGCCGGGCAAACTTCAGCGTCGCCTTCATGAGATCCTCGGTCACCGAAAACGGTGAGCAAGGCGCCAGCGCGATTCGGCACATCGAAAATCGAGAGGCATCGTGAAAATCGCGAACCACGCGCTCGCAATCGCGCATGATCTCCGCTTCGGTTTGCGTTACATCGTCGGGCGGCAATCCGCCTTGGGAGCGGCCGCGCGACATCGATCCGCGCGTAGGATGAAAGCGGATTCCCAGCTCTCGCGCTGCGCGAATTTCTTCGTCGTGAATCTTCTCGAGACTTCGCGGAACCAGGTAGAGATGATCGGTCGTGGTCGTGCATCCGGATAAAAGGAGCTCCGCGATTCCTACCTTGGCGCTGGTGTAAACACCCTCCAACGTGAGCTCACGCCAAATTTCGTACAGCCCGACAAGCCAATCAAAGAGCGGAACATCTTGGAGTTCCGGAATATTCCGCGTCAAGGTTTGATAGAGATGATGGTGGCAGTTGATGAGACCGGGCAAAACGATTTTCCCGGCAGCGTCAACGACGCGATCGGCGTTTCCGCGAAACGGCCCGGCGCCGACTTCTTCGATGAGATGGTCGCGCACCAAAACGTAGCCGCCGGCGACTCGCTCGCGACGGTCGTTCATGGTCGCAATCAACAGCGCATTGTGAATGAGAACGGTCGACAACCCTGCTCCCTTCTCCATCGTCAGTCCCCGGACATTGCACCGGAAGGAATTGGAGCGCCCATTACTATAGCTCAAATGTCAAATGAGGTTGAAGACGAGTAGTGAGAACCCCTCTTGAAAACAATCGATGGAGTGACGAATTCTAGAATTGGTAGGCCCGCCGATCCGCCGCGGCGGATCGGCGGGAAAGTAGAGTGATTCACCGTTACGGAATTTCAATTGGTTCGCTAAATCAGCTCGGCTGGAATTCACATATTGATTTTCGCCCCGTCGCGGCCGCTCTGAAGCCCGGCTCTTCGGGGAAGATCACCGGGATCGATGATCTTCGAATGTTGCTTTCGACCCGACATAACGGATTGTGGGTTCCTGCAATTAATCGTGGAAAAGCCCACGATCCCCCAAACCGCCGGGGATCGTGGCTACCAAAGCAGTCCCTGTTTTCCGAGCCTCCGTCAAGCGCCTGGATTGGCGGCCTCGAATCGCTTCATGACGGACCGGATGGAACTCAACGGGACGGAGACGTGAACCACATCCTCATCCGAGTTCACATCGACGACCAGCTTCTTTCCTTGCTTGGAAATTCGGACGTGGTCGTTGGCGTCGTCCACTTCCACAAAGGTCACGTCCGGATATTTCTGCAATTCTTGAAGCGCTGCCTGGATGGCCGGAAGCCACGGCTGGATTTCTCTGGAGTGCTCGCGGAAGACCTTGTCCGGGACAAACTCCAATCCCACCGGCGTCAAGATGGCCGGCGCGATCACGTGAATCCGCGTTCCGTGGGCATGTTTCTCTTGCACGCGCACGTCGATCGACCCTGCTTCATAAACTGCCCCGCCTACCGCCACCATCGTTCCCATCACGGCGATGGCGGTCCCGCTCAGCAAACCAACTCCGATCGCCATCTTCTACCTCCTTTACTGGGTGGCGCTTTGCGAATCGACCCAGATCTTCACATTGCTCGTGCCATCCGTGACGGTGACCAAGACGGCATCTCCATAAGCGCTCAACGCGCGAACGGCGGCCACCAAGTCGAGTTCATCTTTTCCCCCGGACAGCAGCGCGTCGACCACAGAAAGCGGGATGGTCACATTGACGGTTTGCTTGCCCCGCTTCTGTCCCGACGCTTTGATCACCAAATTCCCGGCTTGCTTGGCGACGCGAACATTTTCGTGGTCGGAATCGACCGTCACGAACTCGTTGTCTTTGCTGTTGCGAATGGCGTCCAGAATCGCACGCAGATCGATGTGATTGATCCGCGCTTCGCTCAGATGGATTTTGCCGGCCTGCAAATGATTTTGGTTGATCGCCGGAAGAATCTTCTCCGCCAAATCCAGCGGCACATTCACGCGAACCCGCTCCGTCTTGTCGCCGGTGTTGTCTACTTTGATGTGCAACCAACGATCCGCGGGTGCCGACAGAGCCACACCCACCATCATCATCCAAATCAAGAATCCCAGAACCGTTTTCCTCATGGCCTTCCGCTCCTCTCTTGTCGCAGTTGTCAGAAGAAACGAAGAGGCCCCAAGAAAAGTTCCAGGAATTTCCATGGGAAAAACAAACGCCAAATTCCAAGTAACAAGCGCCAGACAAGTACCAAATGCCAAATTCCAAGGAGAGCCTTTCAAATAGATTGACCGACTCCATGGGCGCGGTTTTTAGTTTGGTACTTGAGTTTTGATTCTTGTTTGGAACTTGTCACTTGGAATTTGGCATTTGATATTTGGCGTTTCGCTGTTCTGAGAAGAACTTCACTGCATTTTCGGAGAGGTCGCTCATGAGGTCCGCCGCGGCGGACACCCAAGGGAATGAAAAGGACCAAGCCGTCGGGCCGAACTTGTTTTTGTCCCTGAAGGGGACACCTTCAATAGCCCAGGGTTGTCCGCCCGCTCTTTGGCGGACTACCCTGGGTTTGCGATCAGATCTGAACATGAACCCTGAAAGAGTCTGTGTGAAAACTCAAAAACCGAGAAAATCTCGACATCAAAAATGATTGCCCGGGCACAGAAAATCGATTGTAGCGCCTCTAATGAAGAATTTGTTTTCCACAGATCAGTTGAACAGGGGTTTTCACACAGACTCTGAAAGGGTTCTCTAAATCCTCTTATCTTCGGGGCAGTCCCACATTCATCTGGATCGTACCTATGGGCATGAAAGTGATTTGGTAACCGGCCCCGATCCATCGAGACCGGAGGTCCGGGATTCGCCAATCCACCAAAAACCTGGCGGACGCAAGCGAGATCGGGCAAATCCTGGCCACCCGCACGTCGGATCGCCGGGCGAACCCATGCGTGATAATTCACACCAATCCCCGCGAACCGGCGTCGGTCCGAACGAATCAACGGACCCTCTTCATGAAAGGCCCGTGATCGAAAAAATGATTCTCGGATTTATGGGACTGGAGCAATGAGAACCGGCGCCGTCAAACCCGGAAACGGAAACGACGGATAACCATTTCTATGGGCCTTCGGCGCCGCTCCCCGACTGCGTAATGGCCGGGGAGACTTCGATCTCACTTAATACCGATTGAAGCCGTCGTAATGGCCGCCACCGCGACCGCCTCGACGTCCGCCGCGTCCACCGCCACCACCACCGCGATTTCCATGGCGCACCACTTGCGGACGCGCTTCATTCACCACCAACGACCGGCCATTCAGTTCCGTGCCGTTCAGTTGGGTGATGGCTTTCTCGGCGTCTTCATCACCCATCTCCACAAACGCAAATCCCTTGGAACGACCGGTGTCACGATCGGTGATGAGATTGACGGACTCCACCGCCCCCACTTGGCCGAACAGGGCGGTCACATCCTGCTCCGTTGCTTGAAACGGAAGGTTACCCACATAGATTCGTCTCGACATTTATCCCTCAATGGTTGAAGGGAATTTCCATGGCCATGTGCGGAAGGGGGAAAACGGTCACATTCCGAACTGTCAGGTCGTTCCCAAAGATCCTATCATCAGCAACGCTCCAACTGTTGCAGTGGTCAGGACGGATGCTAGCAGAATCAAGACGCGAAGTCCACGTAAACCTTGGCCTAAACCTTGGCGCCATGGAACAGGTCTGCCTCACCGGGCTTGTCTCAATATTTTCTGGGGCGTATACTCCCCGTGAATTTCGGTTCCTTTGAGAAGACAAAAATCAAAAGCCAGGCGTCAAGTCAGACCGCATGGCCATGGCATTCCATCCACTCCTTCAGGAGAGACCCTGGTTGGAATTTGATTGTTGGCAATTGTCTGGAATTTGGCATTTGACACTTGGATATTTGTTTTTTCAAAAGGACCTCAGAGAACCGGAACAGAAAGGCACACCATGAACATCGCGATTATTGGAACAGGAAACGTGGGTGGAGCTCTCGGTATCTCTTGGAGCAAGAAGGGACACCGGATCATCTTCGGCGCTCGCAATCCTCAGGACGCCAGGGTTCAAACACTAATCTCTTCCACAGCGGGCAAGGCGACCGCGGCAAGTATTGAAGAGGCGGTGCAGCAGGCGCGCATCGTGGTGCTGGCAACTCCTTGGGAAGCGGCCCAGAGCGCGCTCAAAGCCGCCGGCAATCTCAACGGAAAAATTCTGATCGATGTCACCAATCCGCTCATCATGTCCGCGGAAGGCTTGCAGCAAGGACTCGTGATCGGCCACACCACTTCGGCGGCGGAGCAAATCGCTCAATGGGCCAAAGGAGCGAACGTCGTCAAAGCGTTCAACACTATCGGCTCGAAGCACATGAGCGACCCGGTGATTGCCGAACAAAAGGTAACAATGTTCATCTGCGGTGACGATGACCCAGCGAAATCGAACGTCAAACAACTCTCCGATGACTTGGGTTTCGACACCGTCGACGCCGGCCCGTTGAGGGCGGCGCGTCTCTTGGAGCCGCTGGCCATGCTTTGGATTCACCTCAGCTTCGCCATGGGATGGGGCCCGGATTTCGGATTCAAGATATTGAAACAGTGAACGCAGAAGTGCCGGAAAACGCATCACGGAAATCGAATGAACGAGAGTTGAACTGCCTACGGGGATGGACAATGGCGAAGTCAAACAAGGGCGGATGGAAGACCTGCATGCGAGGTCACAAGTACCGTGGATTCCGCGCGTGCCCCACTTGATGGAAGGGCAATCGCGCCACCGGCGGTGGACAGAAGAAAAGCAGGAGGCCAGATCCCCGGCGGAAACTCATCTGATTGCGCTGCGAATCAGTTCTAGAGGTTGCTGAAAAACTCTTGTCGAGCCTCGAGAAGGGCCGGCCTTTAGGCCGGCCGAAACGAGGCAGAAAAACAATTTCTTTATTTTGTTAGGGCCGCTTTAGCGGCCCGATTAAAATTCTGCCTTGGCGGATCTACGACGGGCCCTTCCACTTCCTGCACGGTAGTTTTTCAGCAACTTGTTAAGTTTCGCGCCGAGGTGTTTGATACGGCCCACGGGTTCGCCAGATGAAATACGCGGGCACTCCGATGAAAACGATTCCCAATCCAATGACCGCGTTGATGGGCTCCGCCAGGATTGTATTCGTCACCAGCATAGCGGCTGCGACGATGAACAGCAGCGGCGTCCAGGGATATCCCGGAACGCGATAGGGCCGCGCGGCGTCCGGTCTCCGTCGTCGATACACGAAGATGCTGGCGGCCGCGAGGGCGTAGAAAATCCATCCGATCGAAATCACGTAAGTCAGAAGCTGCTCAAAGGTGCCGCTGATTGCCAAAACGATCGTCCACAACGAACTCGCCATCACGGCAAAGGCCGGTGTTTTGAATCGAGAATGAACGTTAGCGAGCTTCGCAAAAAAGAGTCGATCGGCCGCCATAGCGTAGTAGACGCGCGGCGCGGTCAACACCGTGGCGTTGGCGGCGCTGAAAATAGAGATGAGGATGGCCAGCGCCACCAGTTTTCCCGCGGCGGGTGAAAACAACGCGGCCATGGAAGTCGCGGCAATGCTGTCGGTCTTGGCTGCCGCCACCGGGCCGAGTGCCGCCAAGTACGCAATGTTCGCCAACATGTACAGCACGATGAGCGCTACCATGCCGAGCGCAAATCCCCGGGGAAAATTCCGCTGCGGATCGATCGTCTCACCTGCGCTGAAGGTGCTGTACTGCCAACCTTCGTACGCCCACAGCACGCTGATCATAGCAATCCCGAATCCGGTGAAGAGCGAGTGATTGAAATGCCCGGGCCAAAGAAAGTTGCCGGCCCCATGAAAACCGCGGCCCAACCACAGCAGTTCAGCGCTCATCGCCACGATGGCCGCCATTTTGATGATCGTCGTCCAGTTGTTTAGATTGGCGCTCTGGCGCACACCGCGAATGTTCACAAGCATCACGACCAGGATGACGCCGACCGCCACGATCCTTGCCAACAGCGGTGTCAAAGGCACGATCTGTCCGAGATAAGCGCTGAAGGCGACCGCCAGTGTCGCCACCGTGCCGCTGCTGATGACAAAGAAGAGCGTCCATCCAAATAGAAACGCCGGCATTCTCCCGAAGGTGTCGCGAATGTAAACGTACAAGCCGCCGGCGGAAGGATCCATCGCGCTCAACTCTCCGTACGTCAGCGCGCCGAGCAGCGAGAGCAATCCGCCGCCCAGCCAGACTAAGAGCGCCACGCCGATTCTGTCATCGACGTGCCGGAAGACCGCGCCCGGCACCAAGAAAACTCCGGAGCCGATCACGTTGCCGATAATCAGAAGCGTCAAATCGCGAAAGGTCAGTGTGCGAACCAGAGTCGCCATCTTTGAGGTCTCCTCCGATCGAGGGGAATAGGTCAAGTGAGTTTGCGCTTTTCGTTCAGGTTTGCTTCAGATCGAAATACAGTTACCGTTCTTGTCGGCAATTTGTTTGGAATCTCTTGCCAAGACAACATTCAATTTGCGATAAAGCTCCACACTATACCCCAAGAGCGCGTCGCAAAGCGAATTCGATTTGAGAATTCGCGGGCTGCGCCTGCATTTCTTGACACCCCTGTGGGGCTGTGCTACAAACACCCGTGGATTGTGGTGTTCATCACCTTCCCGCGCAATATATTGTTAAACGGAGGATAAGCCGCAGCTCCGCACGAAGGTCACGAAATTCTCATGGCAGGAAACATCGGGCAGTTCGGAATTTTCATGTTGGTGCTGTTGTTGTCGCTCTCCTGGCATGAATCGGCGCACGCCTGGACAGCCGATCGCTTGGGCGACTACACGGCCCGATACATGGGTCGCGTCTCTTTGAATCCGTTGGTGCACATCGACATTCTGGGAACGCTGCTGTTTCCGGCGATTTCGTTTTTCACCGGCGCGCCGTTGTTGGGATGGGCCAAACCGACGCCGGTCAATCCGCTTCATTTGCGCGATAAGAAATACGGCGAGCTGAAAGTGGCGGCGGCGGGACCACTCAGCAACTGTATTCTGGCGGTGTTCTTCATTCTGTTGCTCAAGATTGTCGTGGTCTTATTGAGCAATGGATTCGCGCCCAGGACCGGCGCCAATGTCCTCGAACCGATCTTCCTCTTTCTGAAGCAAGCGATCTTTCTGAATGTGGGACTGGCCATTTTCAATCTGATTCCCATTCCGCCGTTGGACGGCAGCCACATCTTGGCGGCCATTCTTCCTTATGAAGCGGCCCAGAAATTCGAGTCGGTTCAGCGCTACGGCGGGATTCTCCTGATGGTGCTGGTTTTTACGCCCGTCCTCGGCATTATCTTTTCACCGGTGTTCGGCCTGTTGAATTATTTTCTGCAATGGTTCATTTCGTAGCGAAGGACTTGGCCCGGTGAAGCGCCGGAAGAAAATCTTTGGAGAGACTTGCGACCGTCTGAGGCGAGCGTTTCGTTGTGCGATGGCCATTGAACTTTCAGTCTTGGCGTTTATCTTATCGTGATGACTCAAAAACAATCTTCTCCTAAGCGGCGCGTGCTGAGCGGCATGAGGCCGACCGGAAGGCTTCACATCGGCCATTGGTTGGGAGCGCTGCAAAACTGGGTGAAGCTGCAAAATGAATACGAGTGTTTCCATTTCATCGCCGACTGGCACATGCTGACCACCGGTTATGCGGACACTTCGGAGCTGAAGGACAATCGCTTTCAGATGATGCTGGATTGGCTGGCGTGCGGGCTGGATCCCGAGAAATCCACGCTGTTCGTGCAGTCGGCGATCAAAGAACACGCCGAGTTGCATTTGTTGTTGTCGATGATCACGCCGCTGGGCTGGCTGGAACGCGTGCCCTCGTACAAAGAGATGCGCGAGAACCTGACCGATCGCGATCTCAGCATGTACGGGTTTCTGGGATATCCGGTGCTTCAATCCGCCGACATCCTGATGTACCAAGCGAATTTTGTCCCCGTCGGCGAGGATCAAGTGCCGCACGTCGAATTGACGCGGGAGATCGCTCGGCGATTCAACTTCGTTTACGGCACGGAAGGCGCTCATCCGGTTTTCCCGGAGCCGCAAGCTTTGCTGACGCCGGTTCCCCGGCTTCCCGGCGTGGACGGCCGCAAGATGTCGAAGAGTTACGGCAACGACATTAAATTGAGCGACGATCCCGCCACCATCGAGAAAAAAATTCTTCCCATGGTCACCGATCCCGCCCGGAAGCGCCGCAGCGATCCCGGCAATCCGGATGTTTGTCCGGTGTTCGATTACCACAAAGCCTTTTCGACCGCGGAGACGAAAGCCTGGGTCGACCACGGCTGCCGCACGGCGGAGATCGGGTGTATCGGCTGCAAGCGCGCTTTGCTGAAGCGACTGTTGCCGGAGCTGGAGCCGATCGCCACTCGCCGCCTTGAATTTGAAGCGCGGCCGAAAGAGGTCGTCGAGATTTTGGAGCAAGGCAATACCGCCGCGCGCAGCGTCGCCGTAAAGACGATGGAGGCCGTGCGCGAGGCCATGCAGTTGTGAACCGGTCTGCCGAGGCATCCTATGCAGCTTGAACTGAAATTCCAATTGCCGGTGTACGAAGGGCCGCTCGATCTGCTGCTCGATCTGATTCGCAAGCAGGAGGTCGACATCTACGATATTCCCATCGCCACCATCACGCGCCAATATCTGGATTACATCCGCGCCCTGGAGGAATTGGATATCAACCTGGGCGGCGAATTCATTTTGATGGCGGCAACGCTCATCCACATCAAATCGAAAATGCTCTTGCCGCCCGACCCCGAAGAGATTCGCGACGGCAACGAGATCGATCCCCGCGACGAGTTGGTGCAACAACTCTTGGAGCACGAGAAATACAAAAACGCCGCGGAAATGCTGCACCAAAAAGTGATCATCGAGAACGCGACTTTTTCCAAGAGCGAAATTCAGCAGTGGATGGACGAGGCCGGGGAGCCGGAAGTGGCGGTCACGCTGTACGATTTGGTGATGACCTTCCGCTCCGTGGTGGAACGGGCCAAACTGCGTACGCCCATGGAGATTGCTCACGACGAAATGACCGTGGGCCAAATGATCGAGCATCTGCGCATGCTCTTCGAGCGCTCCGGCAAACCGATTCTGTTGACGCAGATCTTCGAGTCCTACACCACGCGGCGCGCTTTGGTGGTCACGTTCCTGGCGCTCTTGGAACTGGTCCGCTTGAAAGCCATTCAGTTGACTCAGAAAGAAACTTTCGGTCTGATTTTCGCGCAGAAGAAAGAGAATTTTGAAAACGCCGTCGCGCATTTGAGTTCCTCTTTCGTGGAGTCGGACGACAAGTCGGAGCCGACCATCCAGTGAGCCGCCGCGAGAAACCTTGAAGAGGGGCTGGCTATTCCCGTCATAAAATTTTAGAATGGGGCTGAGTGATCACGATGACTGACCAAGAATTGAAATCGGTAATTGAAGCCATCATTTACATTGCCGACGAGCCGGTGCCGCTCAAGGCGCTGCGCGATTTGTTCCCCGGCGAAGCGATGGAAAGGATGGCCGCCGTCGTCGAAGAGCTGAAGACGGAATATCAGGCCGCGCAACACGGCATCGAGATTCGCGAAGTCGCCGGCGGGTTGAAGATGTCGACCAAGGCGGAGCATCACGAGACGCTGCGGCTGTTTGCCAAGACGCAGCGGCCGCCCACGCGGTTGTCGCTGTCGGCGCTGGAGACGCTGGCGTGCATCGCCTACAAGCAGCCCATCACGCTTCCGGAGATTCAGCAAATTCGCGGCGTCAATGCCTCCAGCGTGATTCACACGTTGCTGGAAAGAAAACTCATCACCACCGCGGGGCGAAAAGTTATCGTGGGGCGGCCCATTCTTTATAGAACCACCAAAGAGTTTTTGATTCACTTCGGGCTCAAGGATCTTTCGGAACTGCCCACCCTCAAAGAATTTGAAGAGATGGCCAGCCATGCCTCAGCAGCCTCCGCCGATATTTCCCCGCTGACCGCGGCAACCGAAGTGAGCGAACCGAGCATTCCGCCATCGGATTCCCAATCGTCTCCCCGACTTGAAGAGGCAACGACAGGCTCGCTTCAAGCGCGCGACGAAACCGAGGAAGAAGGCGTCACACCCTGACTCCGTTCATGGAACAGCGTCTGCAGAAAATCATCGCCGCCGCAGGCATTTGCTCCCGCCGCCACGCGGAAACGCTGATCCAATCCGGGTGTGTTTCCGTCAATGGAAAAGTGATCACGGCGCTGGGAAGCAAAGCCGATCCCCAGACCGATCACATCAAAATCAACGGAAAGCTGCTGCGTCCGCCGGAATCGAAGATTTACATCCTCCTTTACAAACCCAAAGAAGTCCTCTGCACGGTCTTCGATCCGGAAGGACGAAGATGCGTTACGGAGCTCATCAAGAATGTCCGGGAGCGGCTTTATCCGGTGGGCCGTTTGGACTACAACACGGAGGGCCTTCTGCTCCTTACCAACGATGGAGGGTTCGCTCAAATCATCATGAAGGCGGGATCGCATTGTCCCAAAACTTATCACGCCAAACTCCGGGGAAATCTGGAGGAGCCATCGCTGGAGCGATTGCGTCGCGGAGTTTTCCTGGAAGGCCGACGCACTGCGCCCGCTCAAATTTCGCTCCTGCGGCGAGCGGAGAATAGCTGGTACGAAGTCACGCTCACGGAGGGGCGCAACCAGCAGATCCGCAAAATGTTTGAATCCGTCGGCCATCCCGTGGAGAAACTGAAACGCGTTCGCATCGGATTCCTGGAGGATCCAAAACTTCATCCCGGCCACTATCGCTTTCTGACGCCCCAAGAAGTTTCCCGATTCAAGAAGCTGCCGCTCAAGAAGAAGACAGATGATTCGTCTTCATCCGCGGGCAAGCGAGATTCTCATCGGCCGCGAGTTGTTCATCGATCCAAATGATTCTGCCCGCCGGTGGGCACGGATGGCCTGACGCGCTTGTGACCGCCGGCACAAAAGGGAAATCGGGACTGAGACGGTCGCCAAATCAAATGGCATAGATGACGAGGGGCATGATAGGATGAAGCAGCTTGCTGAACGACTGGAAACGGGCAGGTCAGTGGTGGGCGACACGGCGCAAATCTACTCAAAGATTTTTGGCGAATATCGAACGATTGCGGTGGTGGGTCTCTCGCATCAACCTTCCCGTCCCAGTTTTGGCGTGTCGCGGTACATGCAATCGGTGGGCTTCCGTATTGTGCCCGTCAATCCGCATGAATCCGAAGTTCTCAGCGAGAGGAGCTACGCTCGCTTGGAGGACATTCCTTTCGCGGTGGACATTGTCGACATATTTCGCCGCTCGGAATTCGTGGCGCCGATTGTCGAAAGCGCCATTCAGATTGCGGCCAAGGCGGTTTGGATGCAAGAGGGGGTTTTTCATCGAGACGCGGCAGAGCGTGCCCGCAACGCCGGACTCCTGGTGGTCATGGATCGATGTATTTTGAAGGAGCACATGAGTTGGACCTATGCCCTTCAACAGGCTTCCCCCTCGTAATCGGCCATTGAATCTTTGTAAGATCTCGCAGTGATTGTGGACTGAGTACCAACGGCAAGCGGCAAGACTCCGGCGCGAACATCGTCGTGGTTCGCGCCTTTCCCGAGCGGATTTCCTGAGGCTCTGTTCATTCCTTTCATGGCACGGGAATCATGATCGACACCGAATTCAAACCGAAGATCCTCATTGTAGACGACGAAGTTCGGCTGGCGCGCAGCTTGGAGTCTCTCACTCGCCACATGGGATTTCAACCGCGCGTTGCGCATTCCGGCCTGGAAGCGCAGAAGCTGTTGCTCCTCGAGGAATTTGAATTGATCGTCACCGATCTGGTGATGCCCGGCATCGGGGGGCTGGACCTGATCGAGTTCGCGCAGCAACGCGGAGTCCGCGCGCCCATCGTCGTGCTCACCGGGGAAGGATCGGTGGCCACGGCCGTCGAAGCGCTCAAGCGCGGCGCGTATGATTACGTGCAGAAGCCGTTCGATCCCGAACGCTTCCGCACGCTCTTGAGCCACGCCTTGGAAAAAGGATCGCTGGAGCGCAAGCGCGCCGAGCAGCTCAAGCACGAGGAGCTCCTGCAAGCGGAGGTCCGGCAGTCGAAGCAATACTTGGAATTGGTTCTACAAAGCGCCGAAGACGTTGCCATCATCACCACCAACCGGGAAGGCCGGATCAAGACGTTCAACACGGGGGCCGAGAAGCTGATGGGCACGGGCGTGGATCAGGCCTTGGGCCGGCCCATCGACGCGTGGTTTTCGTCGGGGCAGGTCGTAAAGGTCGTGCAGGAATTCCTCACCGGCAAGCGTCAATCGCCGTGGCGGGAGGAACTGGCGTTTCGCAATCAGCGCGGCAATCAATTGTGGATTCATGTCGTGATGCGATGGATGGATTCCCTCTCCCCTTCTCTCGCCGGCCTGATGATTGTGGCCACGGACATCACGGAACGGCGCCTGCTCCAAGAGAAACTGAAGATCCTTTCCATCACCGACGATTTGACCGGGCTTTACAATCAGCGCTACTTCCACGAAGCGCTGCAACGCGAGATCGAACGATCCAATCGCAGGAACTGCGCCTTCTCCATGTCGCTGTTCGACATCGACCGGTTCAAGCGATACAACGATGAGTACGGACACCTTCAAGGCGACGAAATTCTGCGCCGCATCGGAGGACTGGTTTTACAGACCATCCGAAAGATCGATTACGGGTTTCGATACGGGGGCGACGAGTTCGCCATCTTGCTGCCGGAAACGGAAATGGAAAACGCTGTGTCCATCGCCGAACGCTTGAGATCGAATGTCGCGAGCGCGTTCGAGAGCGAGGTGACGCTTTCCATCGGCATCGTCCAAGGCGGGCCGCATTGCGATCATCGCTTGCTCATCGAAGCCGCCGACAAGGCCATGTACGAATCCAAACGCGCCGGCGGAAACTACGTCTTCTCATCCAGCCAGATTTCCACTTCCCTACCACAGTAGCCACCAGGATCATCACGCCTCTGCCAACAATTTGTAGAACTCCGCAATCATATTTCCCGGCCGGCCTTTCACCGCAAAGACACAGCGCGGCCGCTGGCCGCAATCCGCCCGCGGCGGACTGCTCTGGTAGCCCGGTCCTTTGGGGGGCCGGGGGTCTTCACTGAACGCACGCAAAAGCCCCCGGGCCGCGGCGAACCCAGGCTGCGGCTCTTCGTGGCACAGACACCCGTCGCGGCGGGTCTGCGCCATCCTAAATCGGCACGATTCTCCCATCCGGCAACGAAGAGCCGCGCCCCCGCCGCGGCGGGCGCGGGCGCGCTACCCGTGTCCTTCCCCGAAGGGGAAACGTCCCACAGCCCAGGGTTGTCCGCCTGCTCTCGCTT
>CAZIDA010000021.1:0-14978 GCA_964537865.1 uncultured Acidobacteriota bacterium | reverse complement strand
AAACCTGTGGAAGTTGCGGATTGAATCCGGGCACGTCGCCGACCACAATGCCGCGGGGTCGATAGTGAAACAGACGCTCGGACAACTGCACCGGCAAAAGCACATTGCGAACCACGTCTTCGGCGGTGGCCGGACATTCCAGCAGGTCGGACCACTGAGCGCTCAAATCCAACTGTCCGCGCGCCATCGCTCGGGCGATGCGCGGCTGCGCCTCCAGACGCAATCGCAGGTACTGCTGCAGGAAATGACCGTTCTCGATGGTGAAACGAAAACCGGGGTCCTGATCCGCCAGATCGAGCGCCCCCGAGAGAATGCGTTCAAAGCGCGCGTACGCGTCCGGAGGCGTGCCGAGATACCACAGATCCAGATGCGAGAACGGCACCACGTAAACTTGTTTCGGTTGCGACGTTTGCGGAGCCGACGGAGCCGCTGCCTTCACGGTCGCCGTCGAAAACGACAAAACCAAAAAAGCGATCGACCACAGCGCGACCCACGGAAGCTGATGGCGCCTCCCGAATTTGATATCCTTGTTCTCAAGTGTGGCGTTCATAGCTCTCTTCCTAAACCCGAACGGGTCAGATAATCTCAAACACAATTTCAGTTCAACGGAAATGTTTTGGAGTGCGGTGGTCCGCAGCGACAGACCACCGCTGTTGCTTCAGATATTCAAGTCGTCTCCGGCATCGTCAATCCCACTTTGCTGGAATCCAAAGCGCCGCCGCCGGCGGCGCACTCCAAAATTTGGACTGCGGCGGCTGCGACGCCGCTTTTCCTCCGGCCTGATAAAATCGCGGCTTTTTTCATCCTCCGCGCCAATCCAGAGCGCCGTTCCGCCGCGGCGGACCGGCGCACTCCAAAAACTAAAAGATATACTTCAGCGCCAACTGAATCTGGCGGCCCGGTCCGGCGGAGCTGATGTAGCCCGCCGTCGATTGATCCACGCGCGGATCGGGTTGGCCGAAGTTGGCGTGGTTGAGCATGTTGAAAAACTCCGCCCGGAATTGCAGCCGCTGTCCTTCCCACGGCATGGCAAAATCCTTGAACAAGGAGGTGTCGACGGAGACGATGCCCGGTCCCACCAAAATGTTTCGCCCCGAATTGCCGTATTGCAAGGCGGTCAAGGGAACGTTTGCAAACGCCGTCGGATCAAACCATTCGGTGATCGTGGGATTGGAGACGAAACCGCTGGCGATTCGGTTTGGCCGCGTCGGTTGGCCGGCCTGCGCGTTGGTCTTCGAAAGCACCGGTGTAAACGGCCGCCCGTCGGAGAAGTTCAGAATGCCGTTGACTTGCCATCCGCCCAAGAGCGCATCGACACCGCGGTTGAAGTGAGACCCAAAGCGGCGATCGCGGCCCACCGGCAACTCGTAAATGAAATCGCTGGTCCACACGCGACCGCGATTGGCGTCCGAGAGACCTCGTTCCGCCGCCAGGTTGCGCGGATCCTGTGGATACTCGCTGGCGCCAAACGACGCTTCGTCGATCGCCTTCGACCACGTGAAATTCGAACGGAAGCCGAGTCCGCCGCTGAAGCGTTTCTTGAAGGAGATCTGCAGCGCGTTGTAAATGGAGTTGGCGCCCAAGTCCTCGACGAGGACACGCCCCAGAGTGGGATAAGGCGAAATCGATCCCGCGGCCGTCCGAATGGCTTGGTTCACATTCAGCAGAACCGATTCATGGGTTCCCTTGTTGCCCACGTAACTGACTTCCAGCCCCATGTTGTGTCCGAAATCCTGTCCGATGGTGAGGTTCCAGTTCTGTGCATAAGGCGTAGGATTGTTGTACTCCCAACCGTTGGGACTGCTGGCGCCCGGCGCCGAGCCCGGTGTGGAGGGAAACGGCGCGGCCAGCGTGAGCGGTCCGGGTTTAAGACTCTGGTACAACTGCAGATTCGTGAACGGATAAGCAGTGGCCCCGAGCAGTTGATAGAGGGTGTACTGCAAATCGAAGCTGGTGAAGATTCCGTATCCGCCTCTGATCACCGTGTTCTTGAATCGAGAAGGCCGGTAAGCAAAGCCTATACGCGGAGAAAAATTGTGATAGTGAGTTTCCATCAGGCCATCCGGATATCCCGGCGTTCCCGCGGTAATTGATTTTCCAGCCGACGGAATGAAATTCGCCCAATGGTTGTACTTCTCTACGGGCGCGCCATTCAGATCGTAGCGCACACCCAGATTCAACGTCAGGTTGGGGAGAACCTTCCAGTCGTCCTGGATATAGGCGCCCACATAATTGCTGAACAGGTAGCTCTTGTTCGTGCCCACTTGCCGTTGCGTCTGCACGGGCAGGCCCAAAAGAAAATCGGCGAACGCATTGCCGGTGAAATATCCGATGAACGCAGCCTGGCCGTTGGCAAAGGCGGCGAAGAGGTTGAAATGCTGGGAGCGTTGGTAGTCCACGCCGAATTGTATGGCGTGGGATCCCTTCGTCCAGTTGACCGAATCGGAGACGCTGTATTCGTTGTCGGTCCATTGATCCGGCAGGTTAATGAGGTCTCCAATGGCGGGCAGGCCGGAGATGACGAGGTTCGTCAGCCCATATCCCGGCGCCACGCCGGTGATTCCCACTTGCGCGGAAGTGTCTTTGCCGAAGTTCACCGACGTTTCCGAAAAATTGCTGCGCGTGAAGCCGGCGCGGAATTGGTTGAGGATCATCGGCGAGAAGATGTGCGTCTCGCTGATGGACCATTGTTGGTTTCGACTGAAGACGTTGGATCCAAATCCTGGAATGTTCGTGGCCCGGAAAGGATTTGTCCCGTTGGCATCGGTCAACGCAAAGTGCCCGGTCATCTGATCCATGGCATTGAAATGATAATCGATCACCGACAGGTAGCTGTCGGTATTTTGCGCCGCACTGCCCACATCGATGTAATTCAAAACACCGCTGAGGTTGGGCGTGGGAATGAAGGGGAGAATATTCTGAGCCACCGGATCGATTTTTGGAATGGTGTTGTTGGGATAGGGCTTCCCGGTGAATGGGTTTCGGATGGGGCTGGAGAAAATGCCCTGCCGTTCCGCCAGGGTCGGCACGCGCGTGACATTGAACGTGGAACTCCGCTGCCGCAGGCCTTCATAGCTGAAGAAGAAGAATGCCCGGTCTTTGATGATGGGTCCGCCCAGACTGACTCCAAATTGATTCCGCTTCAACTTGGGCACCGTTTGGTCGAAGAAGCCGCGGGCATCCAACGCGTCGTTGCGCAGATAATCATACACGGTGCCATGAAACTGGTTGGTGCCGCTCTTCAAGGCGACGGACACGATCCCGGCGCCGAGACGCCCGTACGCGGCGGAATAGCTGTTCGTGAGGATTTGATATTCCTGAATGGCGTCGAGCGACGGCGTGACCACGGGAACATTGCCGCGCCGGTCGATATTGGGCGCGCCATCGAGCAGATAGCTGACGTGGTCGGGTCGCGATCCGTTGATGACATCGGGATTCGATCCCGCGCTCGCCGCCACCACGCCCGGCGTCAGCAAGGCCAGCGAGAGATAATTTCGCCCGTTCAAGGGAATGTCCTGAATCTCGCGGTTATTCACCACCTTGCCGAGCGCCGAGGTTTCCGTGTTGATCATCGCCGCCTGGGCCGTCACCGTTACCTCTTTGCTCACCTGCCCCACGGCCAAGGTCGCGTCCACGCGCACGATTTGGTTCACTTCCAAAGTGATTCCATTGCGCACGAACTTCTGAAAGCCTTGCGCCTCCACGGTCACCGAGTATGCGCCCAGCGACAACTGCGGAAGGACATACTCGCCGTTTTGGCTCGTGACGGTGGAACTGGAGATATTCGTGGCTACATTCGTGGCCGTGATCTTGGCTCCGGGAATAGAAGCCCCGGAAGGATCGATGATGCGTCCCACGATCTGGGCTTGATAGCCCTGGCCGAACACGGATGCTCCGCTCATCATCGTCAGGAACATCCAAAGAAAGATCAGTCTTCCCACTCGGTTTTTCATATGTCCCTCCGGGAGGTTTCGTTCATTGGATTTCAATTCGGATGGGGCTGCTCACCGCCTGTTCGCCGTTCTTCTGGACGACGTGCAAGTAGTAAAACGCAGTGCCATCGCATTCTTTGCACGGGAAATTGAATTCCACATCCTTCTGCCCGTCCTGCAGTTGCTGTTCGTGGATCGCCTGGGCGTGCTCGCGCATGTCCGGGAAAGGATCCGTGACTTCAAACGCTCTCGATTTCAGTCGCTTGATCTCGACGGTTTTCAAAGCCGTGGTTCCGGCCACGAAGACGTGGAAGACCGGCGCATGCGTCGCCACGTACTCATCGCCCATGAGGTGGCCGTCGGCGTCGAACCGCAGGAGGATGCGGTCTCCCGTCGTGGCATAGACGTGGCGATCGTAGAGGCCTTTGAAAATGGCCTCGCGCGTTTTTTCCGGCGCCAACACCGCCGTCACCGGACTGCCCAAGCGGGTCTTTCGCCAGGGATCTTCGAAGCGGTCGTCCAAACCGTAGCCTGGGCGGCCGTAATGATCATCGCTCGAACCGATGAAGCCCAAGTGGCTGCCCGGCGTGAAGAAAGTTTGCGCCCATTGCTCGTGGTAGCCCGCTTCGGAAGCGACTTCGATTTCTCGCTGCAAGGTGGGATCGCCCCATTCCGGCGTGGCCGTGGCGCCGCGCCAGTGCGGAATCACCACGATCTCGCCGCGCTTGGCGTCCGGCAATTCATCCAACTTCTGGAACAGTCGGGCCACATGGCCCGCGCCCACGCTCGGCCCGCCGTAGTACAGGAAGGGATTGATGTCGTTTTGCGAATTGCTGGATCGGTACAGGGGAACATCGGGATGCACGAAGTAAACGTTGTGATGTCCGCCTTCCTGCGACAGACCTCCCCACTCGTAGCCGTAGATGGTGACGAAGCGATGCGGTTGGTCAAACCGCGTGGTGTCGTCTTCAATGATCTTCCAGCGCACCGGATCCAAAAGCTCGGCGTGATCGCTCAACGCCAGAAAATCGAGCGCGGCGATGTCCCGTCCGTATTGAAAATACTGTTGAACGGTGCCGGTTCCATCGGAAAAGATGGTGTGGCCGTGCAGCTCGCCCCATTCGATCTTAAGCGGCGGCGCCTCGGTCGAGCACACCATGGGATTGCTGGCGACGGACAATCGCAGGGCGGGATCGCGCGCTTCCACGCGCAGGACTCCCGTCTTCGAGAACCGCACATCCTCGAACCAATGAACGCCTTGATCGGCGGCCGTGAAGGTGTACGTCGTGGGCAGCGTGCTTTGCGGGTCATTCGAAGAAAGCTGCACCGTTCCTCTGAACTGGCCGGCCATGTTGCCTTGATCGTCTTCCACCCGCACCTGCACGCGCGTCGGTTGGCCGGCGACCGTCTGAGACGGCAGAATCACATTCAGATGGTCCGGCGGGCCCGCGAGCGTTCGAATATACAGGTCGTGATGAATGGGGATGAAATTGCCGCTGCCGTCGACGTCGACAAACGCCAGGAACCACGCGCGGTCGCGCGCCAAGGAGGGCGCTCGGAATCCCGGGGAGCCGAAAGACTTGTCGCCGAAGGTCAGGGTGAGCGTTTGGCCCGGCAATAGCCGCTGCTTCATTTCGATTCCGCTCACGTGCTGCCACGGGAAGAAGCGCAGAAAATACTTGTTCCAAATCTGAAACGTCTCTTCCGCTTCCAGGTGGATGGGAACTCCCTTCGGGCCCGCGGCGGTTGTGAAATCCTCGCCGCCGGGATCGATGTCCTGCGGCACGCCCCATCCCGCGAGATGCCGGAAGGTCACCTTGATTCCGCCGCCGGGGGCAATGCCGGCGCTGCCGGCGCGATAAGTGAACCGCCAGGTCCCGTACGCCCCGCGCTCGATTTCGGCGGGGCCTTCCATCGAAATCGTGCCGTCGCGAGCCGCGTCGTAATTTCGGAAGGCGGATGCGAATCCTTTTTCAAACTCCTCCCACCCCGCGTTGGGCGAGGAGTGATTCTGGGCCGCGACGGCGACACTGAAAATCGCCAGCGCGCCCGCCAGGACGGCGAGCAGAATCGCCATCCTGAGAAGTTGGCTTTCAGTTTTCTTAGTCAAAGTGAAACACCTCCTCTAATTCTCCCGAAATCTCATTCGCGGGGGCCGCGGGTTTTTCGTCGAGAAACGGCGCCATCTCGCGGTCCCACCTGCCCTTGACTTCCGTCTGCATGAAGACGCTCAGGGAGTGATGAATGTCCTTCGCCTCGACGTACAGGAAGAGGGTGTTGCCTTGAATGAAAACGCTGTGATTGCGGAGCCCGGCGGCGCGCGCCGCGTCGATCAACTCCGGCCAGACGCGCTGGTGGGCTTTCAAGTACGCCGCTTTCTTTTCCGGTTTGACCTGAAGCGTCAGAGCCAAGCGTTGCATGATGCACCGTCCCCCCGCGTCGCTCTCGATCGAGCGGCCTCAACGATAGGCAAGGAACGCGAGCTGTGAAAACTGCTGAGGAGTCAAAACATCCTTGGGTTTGAATTCGTCGGAGAGCGCGTAGCGAAGAACCTGATCGAAGAAATACAGCGTCGCCGGATGCGCGTCGTCCACTTCGTGTTCGACATGGAACGAGCAGAGAATGACTTTGCCTTTCCCCACCGAGAATTCGTACAGGAATCCGGCCTTCTCGAGTCCCCCGGGGATCGTCTTCACAGCCCACATGATGGGATGAAGTCGTCCGCTCTCGGCGTCCGCGATCCACTGCTCGCTGAATCCGTATGCGCTCTGCATGAGGTCGTAGAATTGCATATCCAGATGGCCGCTTTGGACGAAGCGGCTGGAAAGCGGATGCGGCTCGATGCGAGTGCCCCAGGCCTTCGGATTCCAAAATACAAAATCGGGAAAATAATTGACCGGCGCCGGAGCGTCGACGTGCGTTTGATCCATGTAGATCACGGCCTTCCCGCCGTTCACCACATACTCGTAAGAGCGGGTATCGAGGTAAGGAAGAATCAGCGCATCCGGGCGATCTCCTTTTTTCCAGGCCGTGGAAATGAACGGATAAAGTTGTTTCACGGTCGGCGTGCGAAGGAGCGAAACCACGCGCTCACTGGAATGGGACAACAATGTCTTCGGATATCCCCAGAAGTCCCAGGCGTTGGTCGAACTCACTGCTGGCGCGGTCAAAGTCATCTCCAAGCGGAGACGAACGGGCTGCGCCGTTTGCTTCGGCGCGATGTGAATGGCGCCGACGCGATTCACTCCGCCCGGCTGCAGGCGGATGCCGGCGAGCGTTCCCTCATCGACGGGATGCGGTTCGTTGTCGGCCAGAATTTTCCAGTGCAATGTGGCGTCCGCAATGGCTTGATCCCCGTAATAGGATGCGGATACGCCCACTTCTTTTCCCTCATCGTTCCAAAACGTTCGCTCGCCCGGCGGAACGTCGATCAACAGCACCGTGGTCGCTTGAAACTCCCGATACGCCGAAGCCGGAATCGATTTGGGATCCCAGAAATAATCGAAGACACCTTCTTCCCACGGCCCGCCTTCAACGCCGCTGGGCGCGTCGGTGATGGCCCAAAGCTGATACCCGTCAAACTTTCCCGTGGCTCGCAGGCGCTCGATCTTGAATTTTCTCGACTCCCACTGCAGCCGCTGCGAGTCCTGGATCAAGCTAGGATAGACATCCGCCAAACCGTTCTTGTTCACCCACGTCTGCGCGCTCTTCAACCAGTATGGATTCATCAGGCCGGTGAATTGGGAAATCAGCCGGGGATCCGGCAGCGAACACGGATAGCCCCCGAACTCATGGGCAATGTTGGCGACGCCCGGCACGACGCCTCGCATCGGAATCGCCAAGTCGCTGGGCGGAATATCAAAGCCGTCCGAAGAAACTACTTCGAGTTTAGGATTGAGCTGCTTCGCAATCCCGTAGAACTCCCGCAACGTCGCCAGGAACTTCGGTCGCTCCGCGGCGGTGAAGTCCCTTTCCGGATCCATCTCGTTCCCCATCGAGAGCAAGAAGACGGAAGGATGGTTTCGCGTTTCGACCACCATTCGCCGCAGCTCTTGACGCAAGAAGTCGACGTGCGGCAGGAAGAAGTCCGAATACACCGCCGGGAGCTCGGACGAAATCAGCAGCCCTTCCTGGTCGGCGGCTTTCATGAATCCGGGCGGCGGCATGCGCGAGTGAAAGCGAACGTAATTGAAGCCGTACGATTTGGCGCGCTTGATGCGGCGAAGGTATTCGGCTTCCGAGAACGGCGGCGCGCCGGTGATCGGTTCCACGTCCAGGTCGCCATAGCCTCGGAGGAAATAGGGATGGCCGTTGAGCAGAAGCTGCGATCCGGAAGTGGAGATTTCGCGCATGCCGAACGGAAGGGTGGTTTCGTCGATCGCCTTCCCGTCCGCGAGCAAGGTCACCTTCAAACGATAGAGAAACGGATCCTCCGGCGACCACAGATGCGGATTGGGAATGGGCACTTCGACTTGAAGATTTGAAGCGCCTCCCGGCGTCACGACGCCGCGCGCCTGCACGCTTTTTTCGGGAGATGCTTTGCCGTCGATCACCGCGACGGCGACCGTGTAATTGACGGACTTCGTCGCGCGGCTGCTAATTTTCATCGAGACGGACGCGGCTTGGCGCTGGAGATCCGGTGAAACAAACACATTGTCGATCGAAGGGTCGCCCGCGGCGACAATCTCGACGTGGCCATAAACTCCGCCCCAGTTGGCTTGATAGACCAAAAAGCCCGTGGGCTTGCTGGTATCCCGTCCCGCCGATTTCGTTGGTCCACCGACGGGCCAGTCGTTGGTTACGTATAAGACAATCGTGTTGACCCCGCCCGGACGAATCTGCCGCGTAACATCGAAGCGAAACGGCGTGCTAAATCCATCGTGGGTTCCGACGAGCGCTCCGTTGACGAACGCTTTGGTGAGCCTGGAGGCGCCTCCGAGGCGCAACCAAACGGTCTTCCCTTTCCAATCCGCGGGGACTTCAATCGTCTTTCGATACCAGCCGCCGCCCTCGTAGTCGTGCCGCAAATATCCTTTCGGCTTCCCGATGTCCTGCGCCTGCCAAAATCCGGGAACGGGCATGCGCCGCGTGAATCCCTTCGGTTCACGCGCCCAACCTTCTTGCTCCCCGACTGCGTGCGGGTCCAATCTAAACTGCCAGGCGCCATTCAAACTCAGAGTACGCCGCGCTTGGGCGTAATCGTGGGTCGAGGCCATGCCCAGCGCGAGCAAAACGAGACCAAACCCGAGCATCCACTTTGTGATGAGCTGTCGAGCCATGATTACCTGTTCCGTTTCGGGCACCGTGGTGCGAATTTTATGGCATGACTCTTCTTATTGCATGACTTTTGGCGCGATATTCAAGGTAGCCTGTTTGCAGGATCTTGCTTTTCGAAGATAGCTCACACCCCGCCCCACAGAAGTAAGACTGTCGCCGACCCCCAAAAACGCCGGACCTGAGTGCTTGGATGCCTCCATGATGTTTACCGAGGTGACAGCTAATTGATAAACTATCATATCATTGACATTATGACTTTAGACGAAGCTTGGGGGCATGTCAAGGAGAATATCGGGAGAATTTCGGGAGCGCGTCTCACGGCAGACTCGAGACTTGTCCCGGCCGTAAGCTCCCCGTATCATCGCTTCAGATCGTCAGTGGCCCCACGAATGCGCGCATTTCTCCACGTTCCCTCAAGAGAGACGAACCCGCGAACCCATGGCGGCGCTTCCCCTCGCAAGGGCTCGGACGTTGAAGACCTCAGGGGGATGCAAACGCGCCGCGGGATGGAGTGTATCAGAATATGGATAGAGTATCATTATTCTGTGTTAGAATGATGGCGCTCGAAAGCCGACCGTTTTCGTTAAAGTAGATACTCGCGCTGGAGAGTAAAACCCGAAAGACTTCGCGGCGCTGCGACCGAACATTTGCGCGCGAAGGATTTCTTCATGGCATCGATGAGTCTGGCGTAATTTTCGGCTTCGCCTTGAGCGCGACGCAAAATCAAAATCCAGTTTTCAGAGAGCCCCTGCAAATGCCAACAAATCGATCAGGCACACGAAAGAAGACCAAGAAAGGTTTGCGCAAGACGGCAGACGGCAACGACAAGGCCATGCGCGCACGAGTCGTTCCTCTTCCCAAACGGCAAGAGGCGGAGCCTGCTCCGAGCGGACAACGTTACAGTGTCCCCGCGCTCGTGCGGGCTTTTCAGGTCATCGACATGCTGGCAATGAGCAGCGTCGGCCTGACAAAAATGGAGATCGCCTCAAAGCTCAAGCTTCCTTACAGCAGCGTCTTCAATATCCTCGCGACCATGGAGCATCACGGATACGTTCGGCAGGATCCGCCGGGCAAGTTCCATCTGGGGCTGAAGCTCTTGGGCCTCGGGAGCATTCCTAATCGCGATTTGGGATTGCGCGATGCCGTGGCGCCCTTGCTGGAGCAACTGGTGCGTGAAACGGGCTTGACCGGGCATCTCGCCATTCTGGATCGCGGCGAGGCCGTGTACATCGACAAGAAAGAAGCCGGCGGCTTCATCAAGATCAATTCCTGGATCGGCAAGCGCAATTATGTTCACTCTTCCGCCGTGGGAAAAGTTCTCATCGCCTACCAGCCGAAATGCGCTTTGGAAGAACTTCTCACGCAAGAGTTCCCCAAACGGACACCCAAGACCACGAACAACATCAAGAAGCTGAAAGAAGAACTCAACCGCGTGCGCCGGTACGGATACGCGATCGACGACGAAGAAGATGAACTGGGAGGTCGCTGTGTCGCGGGGCCGGTGCTGGACGCCTCCGGCGCGGTCGTGGCCGCCATGGGATTATCCGGAGTGACGCAGCAAATCCCCGACAGTCGCCTTCCCGAACTGGGCGAAGCCATCCGCAAGTATGCCGGTCGGGCCTCGGCGCGGTTGGGTTATCAGGGACCCAGCAAACCGGTTTGATCAGCAACAACATTCTCCGCATCCGCCGGGTCTCAAAGCACGGCGGGCACTGAGGTGCACAAAGATGCAAGGCAGAATGATGCACTATCCTCTGACGTTGAACTCCCTCTTGGAGCGCGCCACAAGCTCTGTACAGTGCGACGATTCTTATTTCTTCGCAGGTTTGCGCGGGTGAGAGGCCTGGTAATCCTCGATCTCTGCATTGGTGACGCTAAAGTGCGTCATCGGGGGATGATTGGCAGAGGCGGCCAGTTCGCGCTCCAGCACGCGAGAGCAGAGATCGGGGGCGTCTTGAAGCCGTATCCGATGGGTGTCAAAAGCCGCGAGGGGAATAATCAAAGTATACTCGCTCGAGTCTCCTGGAATTTCCCGCACGTCAAAAAAATACTCCCGTGCCAATGCGCCCACTTCAAAGCCCACGTATTGGACGATGATAGGAGCGCTCATCGGGCGCCCGCGGGAGTCCGGGCCGGGCCGGTTGCCGCAGAGCCCTTTTTGCGGGACTTGGTTTTGGGGCGCGGAGGCGGAGTTCCCTCGGCCGGCTCTATCGTCATCAGACTGGTGAGAAACTTCTTGGGACCGTGGAGATCAAAATCGATCAAGGTATATTCCCGATCAATCCCTGTAATCACGCCCAATCCGTATTGGAAGTGTTTGATGTAACTTCCCTCTCGCAGAGTTTTCATCAATGCCTCTTTTCGAAGTAGATTAAAAGACCTCATTATGCTTTCAAGCTATTCCATGTCTCTCGAACACCTCCAACAAGAAAGCAGAAGGGGCCGCAAGATTGGACTTGCAGCCCCTTTCAACGCTTCTAAAGGATTTACAAGAGCATCAAATACAAATACATCATACCACGATTCTGTCGTTCCCGCTGATCAATTCGATCTACTCCACCAAACGAATGGTCCAGAGATCGTCCGAGAGGCTGGAGTCGATGAGATAGGGAAACGGGAGCGTGAAGTAGCCTTTCATTCCCCAGCGCGACCCCCAAGAATTTCGCACGATGAACCACTGCTTCGCATCGT
Source organism: uncultured Acidobacteriota bacterium (assembly GCA_964537865.1). Classification (GTDB taxonomy): domain Bacteria; phylum Acidobacteriota; class Terriglobia; order JAIQFV01; family JAIQFV01; genus CAZIDA01. The sequence continues at coordinate 3,078 of CAZIDA010000021.1, read as the reverse complement.
CATAGCCCACCGCCAGGACCGCGTGTCCGCCGAGTTGGGCTTCGCCAGTCGACGGCATGGGCGCATGACCGGTCTTGGCCACACGATCGCTCTCGAAGCTTTCATAAACCGCAAATCCGAACACGAAGGGAAATCCTGAAGCCAGACAGCCCTTCATCTGATTCAGATTCTGGACCAGCCGTTGGTACTGGATGGCTTGATGCTGTTTGGCATGGGTGTAGCAAGGCGGAGTGGGCCTCGTTCGGAATTTCGGAATGGCATACGGCCATTGCATCTCCGGGCACGCGCCTTGTTTCACGACGCTCTTGATGCCGTCGCGAATCATGGCGCCGCTGTCGGAGCTGATGGTCCCTTCCATCTTCCGCTCATTGTAATAAATGAAAAGGCGCGACGGGACGAACACTTCCTTCTCCCGCTGGCGCATTTGATCAAATTCCAGCGCGGCGGCAATGGCATTGGCGGTACAACTTCCGAGTTGTCCTTGGTTGTAGACCGGCGGACACTTCGAACGAAGATCCGCTTTACTCGGAAGCGCTGCAAGCATGAGCGGCGGCGCGGCGTAGATGTGATCGCGATGGTCCGGAAGGTCTGGAGTCCAGCCGTATCGTGCAATTTTGCGTGGCATGATTCTGCCTCCTTATGGGATAAGGTTTGGGGGGTGAGAAAACTATAGGCCTGCGCAACCTAAAACGTCAACTCGGGGAAAGAGGTGTCGCTCACAAGAAGCCGTGCATGCGCATCCATTCATCATTGAAGATGGTGCTGAGATAGCGAGAGGCGCTATCGGGAAAGATGGTGACGACCCGGGCCGGGCGGTCGAGCGTGCTGGCCAACTTTCGCACGGCCCAAAGTGCTGCGCCGCTGGATCCCCCGGCCATGATGCCCTCTCGCCGGACCAATTGTCGGGTCGTCAAGAACGCGTCCCGGTCGCTGACTTGAATCATCTCGTCGATCACGCTGAAGTCGGCGGTACCGATCACGAACTCGTCTCCCAGTCCTTCCAAAAGGTAGGGCTTCGGCTCTGTTCTCTGGTGAGTGCGAAAGTAGTCGTAGAAGATGGACCCTTCCGGATCCACAGCGATCACGCGGATGGACGGATCGCGCTCTTTGAGAAACTGGGCCGTCCCGCCGATCGTGCCGCCCGTGCCCATTCCCGCCACCAAAAAATCGATGCGCCCTTCCATCTGCTCCCAGATTTCCGGGCCGGTCGTGAAGTAATGCGCTTCGTTGTTCTCGCGATTGTTATGCTGATCCGGAAAATAGCAGTTGGGCGTCTGCCGCGCCAAGCGCGGCGTGATGTTGTTGTAGCTGTCAGGATGTTCCGGTGGAAGGCTGCTGTCTACTTTGACGACCTCCACGCCCAAGGCTTCAAGCTGACAGACTTTCTCCGGGCTGATGCGATCCCGCACAATCACCTTCAACCGGTATCCCTTTTGAATGGCCATCAGGGCCAAGCCGAGGGCCGTGTTGCCGGACGAGTTTTCGATGATCAGCGCGCCGTTCGAGATCCGCCCTTCGCGTTCGGCCTTCTCGATCATGTATCTCGCAATACGATCCTTAATGCTGCCCGTGGGATTGAGGAATTCCAATTTGGCCCAAACCTCCACGGGAAGATCTCGCGTCACCTGATTCAGCCGAACGAGCGGCGTCCAGCCGACAACATCCAAAATGCTATCGAAGCAACCTCGTTTCGTCATCAACGCTCCTCTGTAAACAAGCCCGTTGCGATGAAGGACGGCGTAGTCTCCGCTCCTTGGCCGACATCCGGCCTATCGCAAGTCGTGGACTATACCACGAGCCTGCACAAAAATCCGGTGGCTTTTCGGAGTGCCTTCGGGGAATGGAAATCGGAGATCTGGGAAATCGAATCGGGCGCTTGTTTCTCTCACTGACTAATGCGACATCGGCGCCGCATGAGCAGCCTTCCTTTCATTCTCCTCCTGCAGCTTTCGCAGCTCGCGCCAGCGCTTGTATTGTTCGGCTTTGGCAGGATCAGGATCTTCGTAGCCCTGAAGCCAAAAGCGGAACCAGTCCACGTTGATCGTCTCAGCAGCCAGTCGCTGGGTGGGATTGGTCATGACGTGGCTGCCAGGTTGCAGCATGATGAGATCCACCGGCTTCTTGAGGTATCGAAGCGCCGCATACGGCTCCCAGTCACCGAACACCGATTGAGGTCCGGGCTGTAGTAGCAACAACGGCGTCTTCACCCTATCCATATTGAACTCAGGTGAGTGTGCCAGCCAGTTCTTCAGGCCCTCCGCGCCAAATGGCATGCCCCCATTGATCGCATCCGCTTCCCGATTCAAACCGGTATCTACGGCAAACATATATTCGAAGTAACCAAACGTGACTCCATCGGTCACTGAAGCGGCGGCGAACAAATGGTCATCGATCGTCATTGCTGTGAGGACGTGATAGACCGTGCGGCTGAAACCGATCACTCCGACTCGGGAGGGATCGATAATCCCTTTGTCCGTCAACTTCTGCACCAAGCTCTTGAAACCTGCAAGCTGGTCTAAGCCCTCCTTTGCTGTGTCAAAGCCGTTCGGGTTCCAGCCCATCTGCACTACGACGATGCCTGAAGCTGCCAGTGCTCGCGCCGCAAAGGCGGTGGTGAAAACTCCATTCGACAAAAACTGCCTCTTGTCGAAGCCGTGAGTTTGGATCACCAGTGGGTAGCGCCTCCCAGCCACATAATTTGGCGGCTTTACCAACCCCGCTTTCCACTCGTAGCCAGAGTCATCCTTCCAGTGAATGACCTCGGCCGATCCCAAGTCTATGCCCTTTAGTTGTGGGTTCGGATCCCAGAGGACGCGCGACATCCCTCTCGCTTTGTCCTTCACAATCAAATGCGGTGGTTCATTAATAGTCTCCCGCTTCTCCACTTTGATCGATAACTTGGCCAACCGTGGATCTTCAGTGCCGGCTGTTTGCCGCCAAGTGCCATTGGCGTCCTCATGAAAGATCGCTGCAGGCGGCCCCTCCGGCATGTAGTAGGATCGGTCGAAGTCGATGACGATGGTCTTATTAATAAGAGCATTAAATAGATGACAAATGGGTGAAGTTGTGTTACTGTGG
>CAZIDA010000020.1:0-15273 GCA_964537865.1 uncultured Acidobacteriota bacterium | reverse complement strand
GTTCTTGCGGCGTGAGTTGATTTAAGAGTTGAGATCTCTCCGCGGCGGCTGCGTCGGCCGGCGTGGCGTCTTCGCTCAGTTGCAAGGCCCGGATGTAGGCCGCGATGGCCCAGCGATCTCTCGGCGGAATGCGCGACGCAAAGCTGTACATGGCGCCGAATCCGTTCGTCATGACGTCAAAGAAATGGCCCACCGGCGCTTTGCGCAGCCGGTCGATGTGATACGACGGCGGATGACGGAAGCCGCGCTGCACGATCATGCCGTTGCCGTTTCCGGTGCGATCGTGGCAGGGGGTGCAAAAAATGTTGAACCGTTCCTGCCCGCGCTGGAGGATCTCCGGGGTGATGGGAAAAGGAAAGACCTCCGCATCTTTTCCATTGATCTTCCCGGTGTAAAGCAATTCGTCGATGCGAAGATGTCCCCGCGGCACGGTTCCTTCCACCAAGGGCCGCGCGGAGCGCCCGTCCGCGAAGAAAGGACTGGGATCCATGGTGTGGTAGCGCGGCTGCACGTGCATGTCCGTGCGGCAAGCGGCCACAAACATCGCGCCGCAGACGACGAATCCGGCGAACAGGAATCGAGCCCATTGAGTTTTGAAGACTCTACGTTTCAACTTCACAGACCTCTCGAGGATGCAAGCCCTCCAAGAATGTCTTGGTCGCCTGCAAATCAAACTTCGGATCTCTCGCTTCAATGCACAGGAAGAAACGATCGTGCGACGCCTGCGCAAACCGGGGCGCGTTGAAGAGCGGGTGATACGGCATGGGCAAACCGTTGAGCGCCAGCATGCCGAGAATCGCCGACAGCGCCGCCACCAGCACGGTCATCTCAAAAGTGATGGGAATGAATGCCGGCCAACTGTTCAGCGGGCGTCCGCCTACGTTGATGGGATAAGAGACGGCCATGCACCAGTACTGGAGATAGTAGCCGCCCAAACACCCAATGATGCCGCCGATCAGCACGATCACCGGTAAACGATGATCGTGAAATCCCACGGCCTCCGCCAGTCCTTCCACGGGCAGCGGGCTGAAGGCATCCATGCGGCGATAACCGGACTCGCGCGCTTTGTTGGCGGCGGCCAGCAGAGTTTCTGAGCTTTCGAACTCTGCCAAGAGACCATAGATGGGAATTCGTTTCATCCTTGTCCTCCCGCCGGCGCTTCCGCGGTTCCGGAAATCTTTTTCTTCCCGTTGGGCGTCACCAAGCCGCGCAATTCAAAAATCGAGATCATCGGAACGAACCGCAGGAAGAGGAAGAGCAGCGTCAGGAACAATCCCAAACTTCCGAGGTAGGTCATCACGTCCCACTTTGTGCCGGCATAATTCAGCCAGGCCGAAGGCATGAAGTCGCGCGCCAGGCTTTGCACCACGATGATGTAGCGCTCCAGCCACATACCGACGTTGACGAGAATCGAAATCACAAATAGCGCCGGGACATTCTTTCGAATTTTGGGAGACCACAAAAACTGCGGCACACAGACGTTGCAGAAGATCACCACCCAGTAGTACTTCATGTAATGGCCGGTCATTCGATCCATGATCATGTAAATGTCGTATCGGCTTCCGCTGTAGAACGCCATGAAGGTTTCCATCAAATAGCCGTATCCGACGATCATGCCCGTGGCCAGAAGAATCTTGGCCATGTTGTCGAGGTGACGCTCGGTGATGAAATCTTCCAGCCCATACAGTTTTCGAACGGGAATGGCGATCGTGAGCACCATGGCGAAGCCGGAGAAAATGGCGCCGGCCACGAAGTACGGCGGGAAGATGGAAGAATGCCAGCCGGGGACAATTCCCACGGCGAAATCGAAACTCACCACGCTGTGAACGGAAACGACGAGCGGCGTCGCCAGTCCGGCCAACAACAGGTAGGCCGTCTCATAACGTTTCCAATGGGCCGCCGAGCCGCGCCAGCCCAGCGCGAAAATGCCGTAGATGATCTTGGCGGCGCGATGCTTGGCGCGATCGCGCAAGGTTCCCAGGTCCGGAATCAATCCGGTGTACCAGAAAATCAACGACACGGTGGCATACGTGGAGACCGCAAACACGTCCCACACCAGCGGGCTACGAAATTGCGGCCACACTTTCATGGTGTTGGGATACGGAAAGAGCCAGTAGAAAAGCCACGGACGGCCCAAGTGTAGCAGCGGAAACATGCCGGCGCAGGCCACCGCGAAAAGCGTCATAGCTTCGGCGAAACGGTTGATGGAGGTGCGCCATTCTTGGTGCATGAGCAGCAGAATGGCGGAAATCAGCGTGCCGGCGTGCGCGATTCCCACCCACCACACAAAATTGACGATGGCCCAGCCCCAGGCGCCGGGGATGCGGATGCCCCATACTCCGACGCCGTGCACCAGCAAATAATAGATGGCCACGTTCAAGAGGAGGAAGAGACCGAAGGCGGTGCCAAAGCCATAGAGCCAAAACCGCGGCGTCTTCTTCGTCAGAACGATGGCGCTGATTTTGTCGGTGACGGTGGCGTAGTTGTATCCCGGCCCGATTAAAGGAGCGGGCTCCATATCAACTGATCGCTCAAAAGGTTCAGGAGGCATTGCCCTCTTCCGTTTCGATATCTGGATTTGGATTTCTCAACCGCGCCAGGTACGTGGTCCGCGGCTTGGTCGTCAACTCTTCGAGGATTCCGTAGTTCAACGGTTCTGATTTCAACTTTGAAACCTGGCTGTTGGGGTCGCTGATGTTTCCGAAGACGATCGCTTGCGTCGGACAAACCTGTTGACAGGCCGTGACGATCTCTCCGTCGCGAACCGTGCGACTGTTTTCTTCGGCGTTGATCTTGGCGGCGCTGATGCGCTGGATGCAGTAGGTGCATTTTTCCATGACCCCGCGGCTGCGCACGGTGACGTTGGGATTGCGCTGCATCTTCAGCGTCTCAGTTTCCCAGTCGCCATACTGGTAGAAGTTGAACCGCCGGACTTTGTAGGGGCAGTTGTTGGAACAGTATCGTGTTCCGACGCAGCGGTTGTACACCATCTGGTTCAAGCCTTCGGAACTGTGATTGGTGGCGCCCACCGGACAAACCTCTTCGCAGGGCGCGTTCTCGCATTGCATGCACATGACGGGCTGATGGTAAGTGGCCGGAGTCTCGACGCCGCCTTGGTAGTAGCGATCGATGCGAATCCAATGCATCTCTCGTCCCCGCATGACTTGGTCTTTCCCCACCACCGGAATGTTATTCTCGGCTTGGCAGGCCGTGACGCAAGCGTTGCAACCGATACAACTGTTCAAATTGACGGAGAGGCCCCATTGATAGCCATTCTTCGGGAACCCCGGGTAGAGCGTGGAATTGGCCGGCGGCGGCGGCGACATCTCCACCGCAAACTCGGGGTCGCGCTGGTACTGATGGAGCGTTCCGACGCGCACCAAGTCGCGTCCTTCCATGCTGTAATGATGGTCGGTCGCCGCGAGCGTCACGCTTTGTCCGGTCTTCACGACGGTGGCGCCGAGATCGAACCACGGACGATCCGAGGAGCGCAGCGCGTAAGCGTCGTATCCGATGTCGGAACCCACGCGGCCCGCAAACGTTCGTCCGTAGCCCAGAAAGACGGTGAGCGAATCGTCGGCGTGTCCGGGCATGACCCACACCGGCGCCTGCACTTCATTTCCCCGGTACTGGATGCGGACGACTTCCGACGTCGTGACACCGAGTCGCTGCGCCGTGTTCGGGCTCATCCACACCACGTTCTCCCAAGTCACTTTGCTGATGGGCTTCGGCAGCTCTTCGAGCCAGCCGTTGTTCGCGAAACGTCCATCCCAAATCGTGGGATCGGGCCGAAAGACAATTTCCATCACGCCGCCGCCGTTGCTCTTAGCAGGACTTGAAGCGGGCATTGACTCAAACCCCGGTTTCAGACTCACCGTCTTCGTCGGGAATGCCGTGTCCGACACAATGCCGTTCACCAACGAGACTTGCCAGAAATCTTCAAAGTTTTGAGCCGGCTTTTTCTTGGAGGTTTGAAGCTGAGCCTTCCAGTAATTTTGGACAATTTGATAGCTGCTCTGAGAGCTTTGACCGAGCAGCGCCGCCAATAGTTCGTGCGCCGATTTTCCGCCATAGAGCGGCGCGATGAGCGGTTGAATGATGGAGATCGTTCCGTCGTAAGCGCGCACGTCGCTCCACGATTCCAGATAATGAGTCTCGGGGACATGCCAATGGCACCAGCGGGAGGTCTCGTTCGCGTAGGAGTTCAAGTGGATCGCCCGCTTCACCTTGGTCAAGCTGTCGACGAATTGAAAGTCGGCGGGCGCGGTGAACACCGGATTGCCTCCCAAAATAACCAGGGACTCCACACGACCGGCATTCATATCACTGATCAGCTCGCGCAGCGATGCGGTGGAATCGACCGGATTGACTTCTACCGGCTCGGTGTAAACCACCGTCTTGCCGACGTTGCCGAGCATTTGATTCATCGCGTGCGCCAAAGCGTGCACGATAGGCGGTTGCTGTTCCCCGGCCACCACCAGGCACGCGCCACGATGCGACTGCAAGTCTTTCACGACGGCGGCGATCCACGCCGCTTGAGCCGAAAGAGCCGGGGCCGAAGTCGCAACGCCCACGCCTTTCGCCAGCGCCCGCGCGTAGCCTTCCACGTCCGAGGAGCGAACCGCCAAACGATGATCCGCCATGGCCCCGGTGAGCGAGGGCGTTCCTTCGATCACGTAAAGACGATTCATGTTCGTCTGACCGCCCGACATCTTCCGGCGGCTCGTAAAATCGCGGGCATACCGGACATTGCCGGGTCCGAAGAAAAGAAAATCGGCGTCCAGCGAAAGCACCACGTCCGCTTGATCGAAGCGGTAAACCGTTTCAACGATCTCGCCAAAAGCCAGGCGGGCGCCCGCTTTTGCGTTGTCTCGACCGATGGCGTTGTACTGATGCCATTTGGCCTGAGGAAACTGCTTCAACAGCGATTGGATTTGATCGGCCAACGTGGGGGAGCTGACGGCGCCGGTCAACAAGCGCAACCCGGCCCCCTTCCGGATATTCTCCTCAGAACGCAGCAAATTGATTTCGGCCGAGAAGAGCGTCCAGGTGCTGATGCCGCCGAGATGAGAAATGGTTTGGGCTCGATCCGGATCGTACAGATTGAGAACTGAGGCCTGCGCCAACGCCGTCGTTGCTCCCAAGCTGGCGGGATGCTGTTCGTTGCCTTCGATCTTCGTCGGTCGGCCCATGTGGCTTTCGACGACCAGCCCCTCACCATATCCATCGAAGGAACGCGCGGTCGCAAAAAACAGCGGCTTGCCCGGAACCAATTCTTCCGGCTGATGAACGTAAGGAAGAATCTTCTCGGTCGGCATGTAGGCGCAACCCGTGAGACCGGCAAAAGCCAGTGAGGCGCCCATCAATTTCAGCATGGTGCGGCGATCGATGCCGCCGCCCATCAAACCGGTTTGCCGCGGAAATTCGTTTTGAAGAAATTGCTCAAAGGCGTCGGTTTCGGCCAGCTCTTCCAAACTGCGCCAATATTCGCGGCCCCGCAGTTTCTCCAGCCGCGCGCGAATCGATTTCACATCCAGCAATTGATTGTTCGATCCCGGTCCGTTCTCGCTCATCGATGACATGTCCAGCAATCCGTGAGTTTCTGAATGTTGTATTCCTTCATCAAGCGCAATCCCAGTTGCCGCTGGTTCGGAGGCGGCTCGTAAGCCATGTTGAAGACTTCCGAGCGCGGCCGCACATACATCTCCACGTGGCGATGACAGTTCAAGCACCACTGCATCTGCATCGGATTCGCGCGCCACATCAGAGGCATTTGATCGACTCGGCCGTGGCAGGTAGAACATCCGATGCCTTTATTGATATGAATGCTGTGATTGAAATAAACGTAGCCCGGCAGTTGATAGACGCGCGTCCACTCCAGCGGCATGTTGGTTTGATAACTTTGGCGAACCGGCGCCAGCATGGGACTGTCAGTCCAAATCTGAGAATGACAGGTCATGCAGGTTTCCGTGGGCGGGATGCCGGCGAAGGCGGAATCCTCCACCGACGTGTGACAAAAGCGGCAGTCCAATCCTAAACCGGTCACATGATGCTTGTGGCTGAAGGGAACCGGCTGCGGTCGAATGGAGTGGACGTGGGTCATGTAGGAGGAGCTATTGAAAATGTAAGCCGCCCAAACCAGCCCCGCGATGAAGAACACCGCGCCGTAGATGCTCAACCGCGCCAGAAAATTAGTGCTGCGATGAAAAATTTGCGCCATCGAGGGACCTCAACAAACTGCACAGGATCAACGGTCACCAGTATCGAGAAGCGAATGCCCGCGGCCCATCCCTCTTTTCAATAAGCCGCACAGCTTCTTGTTGAGTTCATGAACTCCAAACAAACAAATGCTTCACCCCATGATCCCCGCGGGTGGGGGGATCGGAAAAACCACCGCCATCCCAACAACTATCGGATCGGCGGCAGAACTACGTCGGAATTTACTCGCCGGAAGCTCGCAAATGCGGGTGGAGCACACGGGACCTGACCCAGGTTGTGAGGCCTTTCACGATGATATAAAGAAACCAAGGTATTTGATATCTCGGTCCGAGATGCGAAGTTTCTGTGCCGGACCTCTTGTTGCCCGACAGCCACTCCGGCTTTCTTCCCTTTAAGATATTGAGGACCTCAGTATAAACACCGCAAAGTTTTATTGTCAAACTTTTTCAACAACAACTTTTTCATGGGGGCGTTTGATTCATGGTTCGAGTCGTTTCGGAATGTGGGTCGCAGGGTTGATTCTCAAAGCGACGCCATGTATACTCCGTGCGAGATTATGGATGTCGGACCCCCCATCCTGCTGTAGCCGACCATTCAATCTTAGGCGTGAAAGTGTGCCCGGAATTTCACCGGTGACGAGGCCGAACTTCGTCGAACCGGCGTGGGTCTCTGCCGTCACCGGATCTTCGTTCTTCTTGGTCCATGAAGGGAGTGCGCTTTGTCGGCGTCAACTCAGTCGAGGATGGCAGCAAAAGAGTACCAGGCCTTGGTGGGCCGCTTGCGAGAGTTCATTTGCAAAGCGCAAGCGCGGGCGGCCCTGGGCGTGAATCGCGAGCTGGTTCTTCTTTTTTGGCAAATCGGCGCGGAGGTGGTCAAGCGACGGAAGTCGCCGGGCGGCGGAATCCGGTTGATGGACCGTCTCTCGCGCGATCTGCGCCGCGAGTTTCCGAGAATGAAAGGACTCTCCACGCGCAACTTGAAATACATGCGCGCTTTTGCGGAGGCTTGGCCGGATGAAGCGTTTGTGCGGGAGTCCGCCTCTCAGGTTCCTTGGTTTCACCACTGCGTTTTGTTGGACCGGGTGCGCGAGGAATCGGCGCGCTCATGGCACGTGCGCCAAAGCATTGCCCAGGGTTGGAGCCGGGAAGAGTTGACGTACCAAATTGAGACCGGCCTTTTTCGGCGGCAGGAGAGAAGGCCCCTTCCCTCTTCTTCCAAACCGCTGCCCGCGCGCCCCGCCGTCACGGAGCAAGTGCTGAGAGATCCGTTCAACTTTGATTTTCTGAATTTGAGCACGGAGGCTCACGCTCGTGACATCAAATACGGCCTCCTCGACCGAGTTCGCGATTTTTTGATCGATCTCGGCGCCGGCTTTGCTTTCGTGGGACGACAGATTCACCTGGAGATGGGAGGGGAAGATTGTTCCTTGGATCTACTCTTCTACCACGTGAAACTTCGATGCTTTGTCGTGATCGAACTCGAACAAAAGGCTTTTCAATCGGAATTCCTGCTGCGGATGGAACGTCTCCTGACGGCAGTCGACTCGTTGATGCGGCAACCCAACGACGCGCCCAGCCTGGGAATCATATTCTGCCGCCGGCAAAGCCGAGTCACCGTGGAGTACGTTTTTCGTGACGGCAAGAAACAACTCGGCGTCTCCACGTATCAACTGACTCACAGCCTGCCGAAACGATTCCGCGGAAGTCTGCCCTCCATCGCCGAGCTGGAAGCCGAATTGAGACGGCTTCGTCAAAGCCTCTGAGCCGTGGCGCAGACACCCGCCGCGGCGGGTCTGCGCTCTTGATGGGCGGCGCTTCCAAAATCGTCGCGGAGCCGCGCAGGAGAATCTGCGCCACGACTTTTCACCGGCCCCTGAATCCATTCAATGATAAACTCTCGCCCCAGTTCTGTCCGGAAACTGTGATTCCACCTGGAGGTCACTCCCGCCGATGTGGCAACAAGTTTATCTCCCTGTGGGTGGCAGTCTTGTTTTTTCATCGATGGTCGCGGCCATTCCGATTCTGGCGGTTCTCTTCCTGATCGGAGTAATGCGCCGCCCCGCTTGGATTTCATCGCTCGTTGGGTTGTTGGCGGCGATTCTCGTCGCCGGGTTTGCCTATCGAATGCCGGTGAACCTTCTTTCCGCGGCCACGGCTTATGGCGCCGCCTTCGGCCTGTTTCCTATCGGCTGGGTCGTGTTCACCGCCATCTTGCTTTACCGGATATCCGTCGAGAGCGGAACTTTTGAAACGCTCAAAGACTCCATGGGCGGACTGACTCGCGACCGCTGCCTGCAAGCGCTGCTGATCGCCTTTGCCTTTGGCGCGTTCATCGAAGGCGCGTCCGGATTCGGCACGCCGGTGGCGGTAGCGGGCGCCATGCTCGCGGGTCTTGGCTTCTCTCCCTTCTATGCCGCCGGAATTTGTTTGTTGGCCAACACCGCGCCCGTGGCGTTCGGCGCCATCGGGATTCCCATCGTCACGCTGGCCGGCATCACCGGCCTTCCGCTCGACCGGCTCAGCGCCGGCGTGGGACGAATCTGCGCGCCCGTCTCGCTCTTCATTCCGGCCTACTTGGTTTGCGTTATGGGCGGATGGAAAGCTCTCCGCAAAGTGCTTCCCGCCGTCCTGGTATGCGGGGCGTCGTTTGCCGCGACACAATTTGTGATTTCGAATTTTGTCGGCGTCTATCTGACCGACATTCTCGCCTCGCTGGCGGCGATGGCCGCGCTGGTTTGCTTGTTGAAGTTTTGGTCTCCCCGAGAATCCGCGTCGCCGGAAGCGATGAATCGGAATACGATGGAAATCTCTTTAGCCCCCCTTCGGGAGGAAGGGCTCACGTCGAAATCTCTCACGCTTCGCCAACAGATTATCGCGTGGGGACCGTACATGCTTCTGGTGGTCTTTGTCCTCCTGTGGGGTTACAAGCCGATTCAAGAATATTTGAACCGAGCGAACTTCACGTTTCCCTGGCCGGACTTGCACAACATCATTCAGCGCATGCCCCCGGTGACGGCAAAGCCCTCCGCGTATCCGGCGCTTTTCAGCTTCAACTGGCTTTCGGCCTCCGGGACCGCGTGCGGACTGGCGGCGATCTGTTCCGCCCTCTGGTTGCGCCTACCGCCGCGGACGTTCTTTCGCGTCCTGGGGGGCACGGCCAAACAACTTCTCTTCGCCGAGATCACCATTGCCGAGGTTCTGGCGTTGGCCTTTCTCATGAACTATTCCGGCGCCACGGCGACGTTGGGGATGGCTTTCGCCACCACCGGCAAAATGTTTCCCTTCTTCAGCGCCTTGCTGGGATGGCTGGGCGTTTTTCTGACGGGCAGCGACACCTCGTCCAACGCCTTGTTCGGCAATCTGCAAGTCGTAACCGCCACGGAACTTCACTTCAATCCCACCCTCATGGCGGCCTCGAATTCCGCGGGTGGCGTCATGGGCAAAATGATCAGTCTGCAAAGCATCGCCGTGGCCGCTGCCGCCACCCACATGAAATCCGACGAAGAACCTCGCCTCTTTCGGTTCACGCTCCGCCACAGCATTCTCCTCGCCACCATCGTCGGCCTCGTCGTGACCTTCTACGCCTATCTCGCGCCTCACCTCGCGCCGTAAAAAGCGTTCAGTCAAGGGAGGAACTCCCCTTGTATTACTTCAAACCGCCCATAGGTTTGAGCCACTCACTTCACCGAATTGCCTTTGCACAATAGGTGCGACTCCTGACGGACCATTCAGAAACAGCTTGATAATGTTAGAAATTGTTATATTATTGGCGCATGGGTGTATTGGAAATCATTGCAGAAACACGCTTGGGCGACGGGGTTCTTCGAAGCAATTCGCGCTTGAGAAAATCGTTGGTCAAGCTGGAAGATCAAGCTAACCGCGTAAAGATGGGATCCCAATCGATCGCCGAAAAGAAGCGGATATCGGCGATCGTGGAACTGTGTATTGAATACGACCGCGAAACCGATCAAGAAGAGCGAAAAAACATTCTCCGGACTCTCGAGGAGATTACGGCGAACGAGCCCGTCCAGGTTCCCACTGAGTCCCTTGAGCAGTTCGAAACGCGACTTCTTCATGATGACAAGGAGTATAAAGAGGCAGCAGGTTTGGAAGTTCAAAGAGCCAATGAATTCCTGAAGAAATACTTTTCGTTGAGGGCCAAAGCTGGATTGGGGACTCAAGCCGAAGTGGCCAGGAAATCAGGTGTCCACCGGTCTTACATTGCCGTGATCGAAAAAGGGGGGCATAAACCCCAGCAGAAAACGTTGCAGAAGCTGGCCAAAGCTTTTGGGGTTGAGATCACCGAGCTTCTTTGATGTGCGTGTCAGGCCGGCTCACTGTTTTTCCCGAAGCGATTGTCTCAGTTGTCGGATGCGGTGATTGATGCGGTACAGATCGGCCTTGGAAATCCGGTTCACCTTCTTCCAAAAGATATCGACGATGTAAATCGTTCTCTCGTGAATCCAGAACCCAGCTCGGAGCCATCCCTGTCTATTGATCAGCGGATCTTCAATTCGCAACTCAAATCCCTCGCCGCAAGGTTCAATTTCAAGGCCAACGTCTTCGGGGTAAAACGCCAACAGCTTGACCGTGTTTATGGCGATCTTGAGTTGCCGTGGGCTCAAGATCTTTCTTGCTTCATGCTTCACCATGTCCAGTGGGACGATTTTGTAACGGCTGGAGGAGTTTTTCATTTGTGATGAATGCATTGGTTTCTCACACACTGGTCAATTCTCGATCCAGAGGTCTGAGGGGGGATCGATGCGATTCTGAAATCAGTGTTTCTTAGTGTCAACAGGATTTTACTTTTTCCCGTTGGGTGTTTTGAAAGGATTCCAGGCGGCAAATCTCTTGTGGGTGGGGCTTTGGCGCCATCACCGAATCGATATTACGCAGCCTGCCAAAGATTAATCGTTGCAGTCATTCTCTTCCGTGACCTGGCGCCTCCCGTCTAGCTTGTGACAAAAGTCGCTGTTCGCATCGTTCGCGTCCGGTAGTTTGGGGCGCGAAAGGCGGAATTGGCGATGTCGACGGCGTTGATGTCGGAGGAAGAGGAAGTCCAGAAAGCGGTTCAGTCGCCGCGAAAGATTCGGAAGAAGCTGATCCGTCGAACCGACGTCGATTATTCTCAGGCGCTGCGTCGAACTGTGCAATGGTTGTTTGTGGCGCTGAACGTTTGGATCGGAACGGAGTTCTATTTTTTTGTCCGGTCTTATGAAACGGGGGCTTCTGTCGCAAGATTCTCACGGCCTCCCGGCGTCGAAGGATGGTTGCCGATTGCCGGGCTGATGAATTTGAAAGCTTTCATTCTGACTGGAAGAATCCCCGGCATTCATCCCGCCGGCATGTTCTTGTTCATCGCGTTTCTGGCCATCTCGATTCTCTTTCGCAAAGCCTTCTGCAGTTGGTTGTGCCCGATTGGAACTGTTTCGGAAATGTTATGGCGCGTGGGACGAGGGCTGTTTGGGCGAACGTTCAAGCTGCCTCGATGGCTGGACGTGACGTTGCGCAGTTTGAAGTACATCTTGCTCGGCCTGTTTTTGTTCGCCGTCGGCGCCATGTCGGTGGCGGCGATTCAAGAGTTTTTTGAAGGCGCGTACGGATTGATCATCGACGTTCAGATGCTCAACTTCTTTCGCGCTCTCGGCGTCGCCGCGGCCGTTACTTTGATTGTCCTGCTCCTGCTTTCCGTCTTCATTCAAAATTTCTGGTGCCGCTATCTTTGTCCATACGGCGCGTTCATGGGACTGGCGTCGCTGCTCAGCCCGCTTCGAATTCGGCGCGATCCCAAGACCTGCATCGATTGCGCCAAGTGTGCGCACGCATGCCCCTCTTTGCTGCCGGTGGATCAATTGCTGACGGTGCGGTCCGCGGAGTGCACCGGCTGTATGGAATGCGTGGCGGTGTGTCCGGCTCAAGGCGCGCTCGATATGATCGCTGTGAAAAGACGCCGTGTTCCGGCTTGGGCCATGGCCGTCGGGATAGCGATCATCTTTTTCGGAATCGTCGGTTACGCGAAATGGTCCGGACATTGGCACACGCATCTTCCCACCTGGGTCTATTCCTCATTGATTCCTCGCGCCCAAGAGATTAGCCATCCGTAAAGCAAGAATCCAAAACTCAAGCGCCAAGTATCAAACAAGAGACAAGAGTCAAGATCCACTGAAAAAGAATATATTGTGACCCGCCCAAGGTATTGCAGACGATAGAGGGGCATGACAAACTAGGCGCTAGGCAAATGATCAGGCAATGGACGTGGAGATGATGAGGAGGCCTGAGCGCATCTCCGAAATATTGGCGCCGGAATTTGCCAACCAATTTAATTTTGGAGCGGTGCGATGAATCGTCTCTTTGAGTGGGGGCAGGGGAAGTTCGTTCTCTGTTTGATTTTGATGGTAACAGGAGCCATGATGTGGCTCCCTTCAAAGACTCCTCTGGCGTCGAGTGAGGACCCGCCCGTGATCATCATCCCTCACATAGTTTGCCCGCCTCACACAGTTAGCCTGACCCCTGTCCCTCCAAACTCCCTTGGTCTTTACCCGCACCAAATTGCTTTCAGTCCCGACGGCCTCAAGCTGGCTTCCGCCGAGGGGGACGGGTCCATTCGCATTCTGGACGTTTCCACCGGCCATGCGTTGATGACTCTGAAGGCCTATGAGGGCGTTCTTGAAAAGCTTGACCCGCCTGTTCCGAAGACGGGCATTCGGTGGACAAGGCACTTTGGGGCCAGAGTGATTCGCTTCAGCCCTGACGGGAAATGGCTGGCCTGCCTCAGCGACGACTCGACCCTGCGAATCTGGAATGCCGAGACAGGCGACAAGGTCCATAGACTTCATGTCCTGAATTATTACTTTTCAAATGACCTCTCCTGGAGTCCAGACAGCCGCCGGATCGCAATCTCCAGTCCGGATGGCATCGTCACGATCTGGGATGCACAAGAGGGAAAGCAGATATCGACTTTTTCCAGCAAAGGCTCGCGATCAAAACCCGCATCAAAGAACGTCCGCACGATCAACATCCTGCGGGAGGTTTTTTTCACTTCTAACGGGCAGCTTCTGACCGGGAGCTTTTTTGAAAGAGGGATTCGCGTGTGGAATGTTTCTTTGACGAAGCAGGTCGGGGCATTTCCGCTTGTCAATGGATTTGTTCAAATGGATCTCTGTTGCGGCGGGAAGAAGCTTGCTGTCGTAGATGGTATATCTGCTTCAGCGCTAATCCCCGAAATCAAGGAATCCGCTTATGTCATTGACCTTGAGACCGGAAAGAGAAAGAAGCTGGGAATCAGTGCTTTTGAACTGACGCCATTCGTGGTGTCTCCTGATGGGTCGATGATCGCATTCGTGGAAACAGAAATACATGGAATGATTCACAGGACATATGAATCTCAATTAAAGGTCTATTCTGTGCAGACCGGCCAGGTTCTGAGATCTTTCGAAATAGGGAATCGGGATCAGGAAATGGTTTTCAGTCCCGATAGCAAGCTTTTTGCTGTCTCAGGCAAGGCCATTCGGATCTGGCGGTTCAGCAAATAGCTGGGACAACGCTTTACTGAACCGGACCTTGCCACGCCCCTCCTTCCTCGAACTCTACTTTGCGTTGTCAACGATCGCGTCTTCCAACCCACTAAATCCAGCCTCCGGCAATCCATCACCTTCAAATTCTTTTCCCTCAAGAATTAATTCATGCCGCATCGCTCAGGAATCGGATACGAGATGCTCTCGCACATGCTCAATGAAACGAAGGCAGAGTACGGGAGGAGAGATGCGTTCAGGAAGCTCTATCTGGTGAACCCGCATGGTCGACAGAGGCCCGCCTGGTTTGAGTATTGTTTCTTGATTATCGTTTGATCAAGCAATCCGCAGTTGGTTTTTGGGTTTCAAACGGCCGCGGTAGAGAAAAAAGTCCTAATCCACTGAAGAAATCTGCCGATATAGAAATAGAAATTGGGGAGGGCCCGGCTGTACCTTGGCCCTTGAGGGATGGGAAAACTTTGAAGAATTCAGATTCTAAACGCATCGCGCAACGGCCGCCGAAATGAGGCGAGGAGGAGCCCGCGGACATGGAGAGAATCACGGATCGCAAGCGAGTGTTGGTGGTGGATGACGAACCTCAGATTGGCGAGTTGATTTCGGAAGCGCTCTCCAATGAGTTCGACGTGGTGACCGCGCGCAGCGGGGAAGAGGCGATACGGCGCGCCGTGTTGGAGCATCCCAATTGCATTTTGATGGACGTGATGATGCCGCAGATGGGCGGCTTCATGTTGTGCGAGATTCTGAAATCCATCAAACAGACGCGCTTGATCCCGATCCTGATAGTGAGCGCCAAGCCTCGCCAAGAGGTATGGTCGATGGCCCAAGAGATGGGCGCGCTGGATTACATTGAGAAGCCCTTTACCATTTCTGCGATTGCGGACGCGGTGCATCGCGCGATGACGGTCGCTCCGGTGGAACGCCGCCGAACTCCTCGCGTGAAAATGAAGCTTCCTATCTTGCTCCGGGGAAAAGATGCGCAAGGACGCGAGTTCGAAATCCATTCGGAAACTGAGGACGTCAGCCGCTTCGGCGCCTTGGTGCGATTGCCGGTGCGGATTCACGTCGGAGAAGTTGTCGAGCTGCAGCAGGATTCTTTTCCGGGAGTGCACATGGAAGCCATCAAGACCCGGGCTCGAGTGGTGTGGAACGATTCGGAAGGAACCATCGGCCCGTATCGGCATGGCCTGGAGTTTTTAGAAGCGACGGGCTCGTGGGTGATTAAGAATTAACCGGCCCACGTGGAACAGCAATTGCCAAATTTCAAATACCAAGTTCCAAACAAAGATCAAAACACAAGTTCCAAACCAAAACGTGCCACGCTCGAATGGAGCTGATTCTTCGACAGGAAAAATGCCCGGGAAGCAGATTGCCATCGGGCATAACCCCGTTGGGGTTATCGCTTCGTTTTGGTGAATTATTGAGGAAGATAAAATATAGTGACGGTGGCGAGAATCCCAATGGCAGATTAGCTCGGGTAGCCGCGGTGTCCGCCGCGGCGGAAGCACCGCGGGCCATCATTTGTC
>CAZIDA010000019.1:0-15483 GCA_964537865.1 uncultured Acidobacteriota bacterium | reverse complement strand
GTGCAGTTCGACACGCTGATGATGAAGGACGGGAAACAAGTCCCGCTCTCGACGGTGGTGTCGCCGGGCGCGACGCATGTCGTCCATTTGGTCAGCAATCCCGGTCATGGCAAGAAAAAAGATTCCGCGATCCGAGCCTTGGAGCAACAAGCTGAACAACAAGTCGCGGCGGAAAGCAAGATCGCCAAGGCAGCGGTGAAGACTCCCGGAAAGCTGGAGAAATTGAAAGCTATCGCCGTCGCGTCGTTACCGTATCACAAACCCGCCCTGCCTGTGGGAACGCGATTTGACGCGGAGCTGAAACAGCCGCTTCAATTTGGAACGGCCTCTTGTCCGCTCGCGGAGCTCAGTCACATCGGACACTTGCCCACCAATGGAGGCATCGTACATGCTCGCCTGGTGACACCGCTCAGCTCCGCCTCGGCTCACGCGGGAATGCCGGTGACTGCCATCATCTCGCAGCCGGTGTTCACCAAGGATCACCAACTCATCCTGCCGGAAGGAACGCTCTTGAGAGGCAGTGTGATTCGCGCCAGAGCGGCCCGGCGATTCGATCGCGACGGGAAGCTGCGTTTCAGTTTTCAGAAGATGGAGTTGCCTTCGGGAATCGAAAAGCAGATCACCAGCAGTTTGGCGGGCGTGGAAGTCTCGAGCGATACGAATATCCAACTCGGTCCCGAGGGCGGCGCGGGAATCAAGAAACCGAAATCGCATTACATCATGCCGGCCATTGACGTCACCTTGGCAGCCGCGACGGCGCATGACGAAGACAACGCCGCCACGCTCAGCGCGCCTTCGGGCATACTCGGATTCGGCATCATGGGCGCGTTGATGGGTCTGGTTCCCAGCACGGTGGCAGCGCCTATCGGGATTTATGGCGCGGCGAAGACGGTGTATACGCATTTCATCGCTCGCGGGCATGACGTCGTCTTCCCTAAGGACACGCCCATGGAAATCCTTTTCGGCAAGCCCGAATGGCCGGCGCCGCGGTCGTGATTTTGATGAAGAGAGATGGCCTCCCTCTGCCCCCGAGAATAATCATCTGTCGCCCGCCAAGGCGGGCTTCACGATCTTATCTGCCACCGTACCCCGCCCTTGCTCTCCGCCTATCCGCTGCAGGCGGAGAGCGGCGGACGGGGCTATGAATATGCCGGCCCGACGGGCCTGCATTAGAGCAGCCCGGTGATTTTTATGCCCTTGGGTGCGCCGACGACCCATGAGCGACTGCTTTGAATCTCAATCAGCCAGATCGGCGGTTGTCGACGGACCGGTGCATAACATTGCCTCGCCGCTTAGGAGGGTTCAGCCCATCAGGACGCTGACTTGATGTTGACCGCCGTCGTCAGTCAATGGAATTTCTTTCTCGATTAGATTCTTCCCGTCCAGCACCACTTCCTTAACGCCGCGATTGACGCCCGACGGATTCGCCACGCGAATCTGAAAAGTAGTTTTGCCGATGCGATACGTCGCCTGATAATCCGACCAGGTTTTCGGGATGCACGGATTGAATTGCAGTGTCTTGCCCATTCGGCGGATTCCTAGGATCGCTTCGAGCCCCGCGCGATACATCCAGCCGCCAGCGCCGGTGTACCAAGTCCAACCGCCGCGGCCGGCGTGAGACGGCGCTCCGTAGACATCGGCTGCGACGACGTACGGCTCCACTGCATAGCGCGCCGCTTTCTCAGGCGTGTCGCTGTGGTAAATCGGGTTGAGCAAACGGAACAGCGATTCCGCGCAATCGCCTTGTCCCAATTCGGCAAATGCCCACACCGCCCACAGCGCGGCGTGTGTGTATTGTCCGCCGTTCTCGCGGATGCCGGGCGGATATCCCTTGATGTAACCCGGATCGCGAGCCGTCTGATCGAACGGCGGCGCCAAGAGCAGCAGAAGCTGATGTTCCGAATCGACGAGGCGGCTAGCGGCCGACTGCATGGCCTGTGCAGCGCGACTTGCATCGCCCATCGCCGACAAGACAGCCCACGACTGCGCAATGGAATCAATCTGACAGTCATCGTTCGCCGCTGATCCCAACGGCGTTCCATCATCATAATAGGCGCGCCGATACCACTGGCCATCCCAGGCGTTCGCTTCAATCGCTTTGCTCAAATCAATGGCGCGATGGCGATAGACGGTGGCCAGCGACTGTTCCCCTCTGCGGCTGCACTGCTCCGCAAAGCGATTCAGGGTGGCGCATAGAAACCAGCCCAGCCACACGCTTTCTCCGCGACCCTCGATGCCCACGCGGTTCATGCCATCATTCCAATCACCGCTCCCCATGAGTGGCAGCCCATGCGCCCCGGCGGTTGTTCCTTTCTCGATCGAGCGACAACAATGTTCATAGAGCGTGTACGTTTCTTGGGTGGGTGGATATTGGTCATAACGTTCCGTTTCACTCGGCTCCAGTGGCGAACCTTTACGAAAGGGGATCGTCGCGTCGAGAATAGATTCGTCGCCGGTGGCAGTCACATAATGCGCAGTGACGCAGGGAAGCCACAACAAGTCATCGGAGGAGCGAGTGCGAACTCCGCGCCCCGAAGCAGGATGCCACCAGTGCAACACGTCTCCCGCTTCAAATTGATGTCGCGCCGCTTCGAGGATATGTTCGCGCGCGAGGCGCGGCGCGGCGTGTGTCAAGGCCATCACATCTTGCAACTGATCGCGAAAGCCGAACGCGCCACTCGATTGATAGAAGGCCGAGCGCCCCCACAGGCGGCATGAGAGCGTTTGATAAAGCAGCCACCGATTCAGCAAAAGATTCATGGCGGGGTCGGGCGTCTGGACTTGGACGCGCCCCAACAGGTCTTCCCAAAATTGATTGACCTGCTCCCATGCGAGCGTGACTTGCTTCGCCTCTCGATACTGCTCGATCAACTTCAGCGCCCCTGCCCGGTTCGTGCCCTCGCCGACGACAAAAAATATTTCTTCCGTCGCGCCCGGCTTCAAGTCAACGTGAAGTTGCAGCGCGGCGCACGGATCAACGCCGGGCTCCACGTCGCTCGCCAGTCCGATGCGGTCGAGCGCCGCGGGATGGGAAAGATCGCCCATGCGCCCCAGGAACTCGGTGCGATCAGCGGTCAAGCCGTGAAGCTTTTTGCCGGCGGCGACGAAAGCCACGCGACCGCGGAATTCTCCGTGATAAGTATTTCGCGCCAAGAGCGCTTGGCGATCGCTGTCAAATTCAGAAACGACGTATGGCTGCGTGGCCTCGCGAGTGGAACCCAGGACCCATTCGAGATAAAGAGTCACGGTGATCCGGCGAGTGCGCGCCCAAGCATTCTCCAGCCGCAACTGCATCAGCTTGACCGGCGCGTCGCGCGCGACAAAGAGTCGCAAGCGCTGGAGGAGTCCGTGGCTGTGGTGCTCAAAGATGGAATAACCGGCGCCGTGACGAATCAAATACGGAGTCGGCGCGCGGCACGGCAATGGCGTCGGCGACCATACTTCCGCGGTTTCCTCGTCGCGCAAGAAGAGCGCTTCGCCCGGCGAATCAGAGACCGGATCGTTGGACCAAGGCGTGAGCCGATTTTCGCCGCTGTTGCCATGCCAGGTGTAGCCTGCGCCGCTTTCCGAGACGATGAAACCGAAATCAGAATTCGCGATGACGTTGATCCACGGCGTCGGTGTCCACTGGCCCGGCTCCAAATAGATGATGTACTCGCGTCCATCCGCGCTAAAGCCACCCACTCCGTTGTCAAAAAGAAGATTGGTGGGACGGGCCAGCGGCCGAGTGGGTTCCACCTTCACATCGAGACGCGCGGGAACAAAAGAAGGCAGGCGCGGCGGTTGTTTGCGCAGCGCTTCCAATTGGTGGGCCAAAGAACCCTTCGTTCCATCCAGCACTGCACGCGCCGCTGTTTCGAGCAGCACCCGGTCGCCTTTCCCCAACTGGTCCGCGTAGAGAATGAAGATGCCGCCACGCCGGTTCAACCAATCTTCGCTGTTCAAGTGGACGAGAACGCGATGCAGTTGTCCGCGCAGCTCTTGGCCGTAAGTGATTCCTTGCTCGTTGAGAATGACCAGGTCGACTGGGATGCGCCGATTGCGCCAGTAGGCGTGCGCCTGAACGGCTTGTTGCGCCAACGCCAAATCTTCCGACTTGTAGATTCGCACCAGGAGGATGGGGTAATCGCCGGAAATGCTGAAGGGCCATAGACCCGCCTGTTCCTTGCGATTCGCGGCCAGGGTTTTGGCGCCGGCGCGCAACGCGGCGCGCGGATACATCATGGCCGACAAGAGATCTTGAATCCGCTCCAAGTCGGTCGATGTCAGGTTGAGTTGGTACAGTTCGAGTTCCGCGTGCGAGCGGGCTTGATCGAAGGCGCGCACGATGTCGCGCGGGTCTTGATAGCGACGCGCCAAGCTCAAAGCCTTTTCACGCGAGCGCGCCGCCAGCGTGATGAAGCTGACCTGCCCCGACGCGTGCGGGTGCAGCTCCATGACTTGACGCAGCGCCATGACGGGATCAAGCGTTGCGCCGGTAGTACGGGATAGAGTTTCGCTTTCGGCATTCAGGGCAGCCGGCGTACGAAGCGTTTGACCGCGACCGAGGAATTGGGCGCGATCGGTTTCATGCGCCCCGGTGATTTTGTGTCCCGGCGAGACAATCGCCAAATGCGCCAAATAAATTGGCTCTTCCTCCGCTGCGCGCGGACGCCGACGAAAAAGCAGCGCGTTCGTTTCGGGCAGGTACTCGCTTTCGATGAACATCTTATTCAAGGCCGGATGGTGCGCGTCAACCGGTTGCGGCGCCAAAATGATTTCGCCGTAGCTCGTCAATGCGATTCGCCGGACACGATCCGTGTGATTCGTGAGCGAGAGACGGCGAATCTCCACATCTTCTTCCGGCGCCACCGTGATCTCCATCGTCAGGCCAATGCCGTGATCGCCGCGACGAAACTCTGCCATGTGAGGATAGAACTGCGCGTCCAGAGTTTCGGACGACATGCCCGTGACGGGCTGCATGCCCGTGACGGGCGACATGCCCGTGGGTTGAAAAGCTGCTGACCACAAATCGCCGCTTTCGGTGTCTTGAAGATAGATCCAAGTTCCGCAGTCTTCGCGAGTCGTATCGGAGCGCCAACGTGTGAGGTCGATGTCTTGCCAGCAACTGAAGCCGGCGCCGGCGCTCGTAATCATCACGCCGTAACGCCCATTGGAAAGAAAGTGAACCTGCGGCGCGGGGGGTTGCACGGGCACGCTCCAAGGTGAAGCGATGATCTGACGCTGAATGGGATCGCGTTGTGTGGCGCGCCCTCCCTCCGGATGCGCGGATTCCAGTGGCGCATCGTACGGCACTTTTTCTTGAAGGAGCAGCTCCACGCTTTTGACCAGCGGGTCCGCGTGAAAACGTCGCACCATGACTTCGTCGCACAGGTAGTTGACGAGCGAAAGTAGGATCATCCCTTGGTGATGCGCCATGTACGAGCGCACGACGGCGTGCATCTCGCCCAACGCCAACCGGGAGCGCGAAAAATCGACCGACTCGTACAGACCATAGATGCCCAGCATCTGGAACTTAATCAGGCGCGCCAGGTTCTGCATCACCTGGCGTGGGCGCAGCGCCAGAGCCAACAAAGAGGCATAAGGCGCCACGACCAAATCTTCATCCAGGTTGCGCTTGAATCCCAGCCCCGGCACTCCAAAGGTGCGATATTGATAATTTTGGTCGGAATCAAACGCATAGTAGCCTGACTCGGAAATTCCCCACGGCACTTTCTTCTGATGGCCGTATGCAATTTGGCAATCTACGGCCGCCAAGCAAGTTTGGTGCAAGAGCGTTCCCTCGTAGTTTCGCATCATGAGGAGTGGCATGAGGTACTCAAACATCGTTCCGCCCCAGGATAGGAGCGCGCGCGTGCCGTCAACTTGGGTCAGCGGGCGGCCCAGGTGCAACCAGTGGCTTCGCGGAACCTCGTTTTTGGCAATCGTCACCAAGCTGGTGATCTGCGCTTCTGAAGCCAGCAGGTCATAATAATTGTTATCGAGCTTCTCAGCCGTGACGTTGTAGCCGATGTGAAACAACTGGCGTTGCGAGTCGAACAGGAAGCTGAAGTCCATTGCTTGGAAATATCGCTCCGCCTGTCGCTCCAGATTTTGAATTCCACTCGACAAAGTCTCCGCAGTCGTCGCAGTAGATTCCAACTTTGCAGCCAGACGCTGACACCACTCACCGGCGTCTTCCCAACTCAACTCTTTCGCTGCCTTTCCTTCAAATGAAGGAGAAACATCGGATTCATTTCTGCCTTCAACTGAGCGCCTGGGAGCGAGCTTGACTAACAGACTTTGAAGTTCAGCCAAGCGGGCCAGCCCGGCTCTACAAAACGGTTCCAGCTCCTCAAGCGTCGGCGCCATCGGCAAGGCGACGCACAATGCTTGCCACGCTTCGCGAATCACCGGCGGCGCATCGGGGAGCGCGAATAGCTTGGGTGGTTGACTCATCATCAGCAGCCAAGGGGCGAGCTGCTCTATCTCGCGCTGCATCCCATGCAAATGATTCCGCACACGGTCGGCTGCGAGGTTCAATCGTCGCAACATCTCGGCGCTCATGATCTCCGCCTTGGATTCAACAAGAAACGCCAACAGTTGAGTCATTTCACTTCCGCACTCTTCGGCGATCCGACGAAGAAGCGGTATCCAGGCATCAGGATCATCGCGCGCCATCAGCACTTGCTGCCGCATATGCGCCAGGCGGATCTGACAAGATGCCACGGAAGACTTGAGGCCGATGCCGGCCAAATCCTCCATGATGTCATCCATCAAAGTAAGAGTGTCGAGAAAGCCCTCCCAACTTTGCCAGCGCACGACGGGCGCGTGAGACACCTCTTGAAGACCTTGACCAAGTGTTCGCAGGCAGGCCGCCAAGTTGCCGCTATCGACGGTGGAGACGTAACGCGGCGTGAGTGGTTCGAGAGAGCGCGTGTCAAACCAGTTCAAGAAATGTCCTTGATACCTTTCCAGATTATCCATGCTGCCGAAGGTGGCATCGAGTCGGGAGGCCAGATTCTGTAAGCCGATGTATCCGAGATCATAAGCCGCCAAAGTGGAAAGGAGTAACGTTCCCAAGTCCGTCGGCGAGGTGCTGTGCGTGACGGCGCCGCGCGGCGATTCCTGAAAATGATCCGGAGGCAACCAGTGGTCTCCCGGCCCAACAAACTGTTCAAAGAAGAGCCAAGTGCGCCGCGCCAGACCGCGAAGCCGCAAGCGCTCGTCGACGGAAAGCGGAGCCGGAGCGTGACGCGTAGGACGACTGATCCAGTAAGCGATCTCGGGCGAGAGCAGCCACGCCACTAAGAGCGGCGTGGCAGGGATCAGCGAGATTGGATCAGACCGCGCTGTCAGCACCGCGAGGGCCGCGGTCAAGAGCGTCGCCGCCAGCATCTGTTTGAAAGTTACCTCACCGGCAAACAGACGGACCGTATCCGCGTAGGTGGTCCATCGCAACAGGTGTTTTCGAGTGAAAAACATCCGAACCAGAGTGGCCGCGATACCGGTGATCGTCAGGAGCGTTTCGTAAGGGATAAAAGCCAGCGCCAGAACCCATCGTGCTACGCCGTTCCAAAGCGGGTGGAAGGCATTCCGCCAAGATCTTCTTTTCACCGTTTGGAGCAGGCCGGTAACAAAAGCGGTGAAGACAGGCACGGCGGGTGTCAAGATACCCGCCAGTGTCCACGCCAACACCGGGCCCGGCAACCACAGCCAGTCGGCGATGAATAAAGCGAACAAACCAGGCGAAAGCAAACTGCGGCGCAGGTTGTCCAGAATTTTCCAGCGGTCAATGATGGAGAGATCATTCGGTATCGTTCCTTTTTCTACCGAAGGGACTCTTGGAAACAGCCAAGGCAGCAATTGCCAATCTCCACGAATCCATCGCCGGGATCGGCGAATATAGACGAAGTAGTGAGGAGGATAATCTTCGAACAAGACGATATCAGTCACCAGCCCCACGCGTCCGTGAATGCCTTCGATCAAGTCGTGACTGAGCAAAGCATTTTCGGGCATGCGGCCCGCCAGACTGCGTTCAAACGCGTCCACCTCGTAAATTCCCTTGCCGACGAAAATTCCTTGGCTGAATAAGTCCTGGTAGACGTCGGAGACGGCGCGTGTGTATAGGTCCAGCCCAACGTCCCCGGCAAAGATGCGCGTAAAACGTGAGAGCTGAGCGCTGGTCGAGGTGATTTCGATTCCGGGCTGCAAGAGCGTATAGCCCGCGCTGACCGTGCCTCGGCGCGGATCAAACTCGGCTTGATTCAGAGGATGCGCGAGCGTGGCGACCAGCCGCTGCGCCGCTTCGCGCGGAATGATGGTATCCGCGTCCAGTGTGATGACGTATTTGATCTCGCGCAGCACTCCCAGATCACCCATCTTTACACGGAAGGCCGCGTCTCCGCTCCCGCGCAACAGGAGATTCAACTGATGCAATTTGCCGCGCTTGCGCTCCCAGCCCATCCAGCGTTCTTCGCGCGGATTCCATTTGGGATCGCGATGGAGAAAATAGAATGGACTGGAAGTATGGCGCCGATATTTTTCGTTGAGCGCGCGAATACCGGAGGCGGCTTGATTGACCAATGCGTCACGCTCCGGCATGCGCCGTCGCGGCGCGTCCGGCAAATCGGTGAGCAGAGCGAAGAACATGTTTGGATCCGGATTGCGCAAGTAGTGCAGCTCCAACTGCTGAAGCAATGATTTCACCTCGTCGGGGCCGGTCAGAAGCGACGGAACGACCAACAGGGTCTTGCGCTCTTCCGGGATGCCGTCTCCAAAACCCATCTTGGGCAGGACTCTGGGCGGAACAATGAGGTTGACAATCCAATTCATCAGATTGACGGCGACCGTCGAGGCAGGGATAAGAAGCAGGACGCATGCTCCGATCCATTGCAGAAGAGTTGCGCCAACTTCCCTGCAGTAAATCAATCCGCCCAGCAACAAGATCAACGTGAACAATCCGATTCCGCCCAGGTAAGTCAATGTCGGATGATTTGATATGCGCCGACTCAATCGCGCCCGCCAAGAGGAGCGATAGCCCAATCGAGCCTCGAGTGCCGTCCTTCCTGCATCCAACAAAAAGAATCCGACATGCCGGACGCGCGGCCTGGCGTGCAATCGATGCTCCTGCGCGAGCCGAAGGACTTCCTGCGCGACCTGTTGCTCGTCGTGACGAGTTGCATGAGCCAGCTCTTCGACCACCTTGCGATAACGATCGCGCGTCTCTCGATCCATGTTGGAATAGACGTTGGCCGGATCGTCGCGCAATACCTGGTCGACTCGGCTGACGCTCTCAAAGAAGACTTGCCAGTCTTGAGTCGCCAGAGTTCGCAGGCTGGTGATGCAGTTGGCGACAATCTCATCGTCCTTCATCGCTTCGGGCGAGGTGACGGCCGGAAACGTGATTTCGCTTTCGAGGCCCGTGATGCGTCCGACGGTTTGAGCCAGACACTCCAGGATGCTGAGACGCAACATAGCTGGCAGCGCCCACAACTCGCCCATGCTCAGCGGCGTGATGTCCTGATAAAGGTCGATGAGGCGCTTGACGCGGTCCATGTCGAGTTGCGCGCCCTCCCTCACCACCAGTTCTCGCGCGACCGCATGGATGCGCGGATATCCCTCCAAAGGACCCGCGCTGAGCTTTGGCAACTCACGGTAAAAATTCGGCAGCATGTCGTCGCGAACCTGGCGGAACGATTGTTGCACCAGGTAAAAATTGTCGAGCATCCACTCCGCGGCGTATGAGAGCGGCCCTTTCGCGGAGCTCTCTCTGAAACGTCTGGTCGCTTCTCGCACCAGAAGCTCTCGCTCTTTGAGATGCTCCAAGAGAAACAACTTGCGAGGGGGACGATCGGCGGACATTCGAATCTCGGCATGCCGGCGCGCCAGATTTTCAAACTGGCTGTTGCTGGTCGCCGCCTCACGGACGTGAGCGTGACGGACGGATGAGTTCGGATCGACCGCTTTTTTCGCCATGCGCTATCGTCTTCCATGCTCTCGGGCAGCCACTTCCGCCCGAGTTGCTTCAATCTTGCTGTGAGGGAGATCTTGTACGATCAACAACGGAGTCGTTCCATAGGTGATGAAACTGCTGACCACGCTGCCGAAGGGCCACTGCGTCAAGGCGGAATAGCCGTGGGCGCTCAAGAGGATCAGATCGATCTTCTCTTGATCCGCCAACTCATGCAGCGCGACGGCCGCTTGGTCGCTGACGAGCATGCGCGCTTCCACTCTCCCGGATAGCTGGGACTGAAGTTCATCGAGGTACTGAATCGTTTCCGTGCGGTTGCGTTCCACGATCCGGTCGACCAACTCCTTATCTTCGCGCGTGGGCGGCGTTCGCCGAGGCATGGCCGGTCGCTGAATGACGTGCGCCAGAAGGATTTGCGTGTCGTGAGCGCGCGCCAGAGCGCTCGCCACGGGCAGGACGCACTCGGCGCGCTGCGATCCATCCACCGGAATGAGTAACCGCCGATAGCGCAGCGTTGTTGCTTCCGTCAAAGTCGGTTGATAGGCGCGCACGATGAGAATGGACGTGTGGACGCGGAGGATAATCTTCTGCACCACACTGCTCACGTTCCAGCCGCTCAGGCCGCTCTGCCCGTGGCTGCTGACGATCACGAGTTGAATGTCATGGGCGCGAGAAAACTCAGTGACTCGTTCTGCCGCCTGCCCTTCCAGGATTTGTTTGTCGGCGCGCACCCCTGCCTTCTGCAAGCGCAGGCCCAAGCCGCGCAGGTAGGTTTCCGCCTCAGCCTTCCGGATTTGCCAGTTGAGCGGATCCAAAGCGCGATGCCAAGTCGCTTCGCCGCCGACGTCCATGACATGCACGAACGTGACGCGGGACTCGAACGCGCGAGCCATGGCCACGGTGTGCGGCAACACACACTCGGCCAGGGACGAGCGATCCATGGGAACGAGGATTCGGTTGAACATGTCCTTTTCCTTTCCATCCACAAAAATCCTGTCATCTACCGTTGTTCGTCGCCAAAACCTTAAACCAGAGTCAGCGCGAAAGGAGTTGAGCAATTTTCATTCTGGGTGGTTGAAGTGAAAGCCGGGGAGAAAACAAGCAAACCGCCAACATCAAGGAGGAAAGCCAGGCATCGCATGAAAACCTCCAGGCCGGGACAAGCCGTTCAGGAACGCCTCCGTCCATGTCTCCTTTGAACCGACTGAATTATGAACCTGACAACGAACAAAGTCGAGTTTGAGAATGGGAGCCGCTTGATTGACACCGGGAATCGGCGCGAGTAGCATGATGAGTATGAACGAGAAAAAGAGCGCCAATCTTGAAGTTCGGTGTCCTTGTTGCGGGGCTCATCTGAGCGTGGACGTGGAGCTTGGAAAAGTCATCGCCCACAAGGCCCAGAAAAAACCCCCCAGCATCGATCTGGATCGGGCCGCCGAACTTTTGAAAGCGCAGGAAGCGCATCGCGAGGAACTCTTTGCGCAAAGCGCCGAAGATATGAAAACCCGATCTCAACTTCTCGAACGCAAGTTTGAGGCAGCCCTCGAGAAAACCAAAGATCAGCCCGACACCAAACCCATCCGCGACATCGATCTCGATTAACGGTTGCGAAAATGGCCGGGGATTTCTCTGCCCGACCTCCGCCCGCCGCGGCAACCGACTTCTGTTGTTGGTCCTTGTGTGAATCCTCCGGAGGGCGTGAGCCGGTACGAAACGGTCTCGCCGGACGGGCGTTGGGCGGCGTTCGTGAAAGACTGCAATCTTTTCCTTCGCGATCTCTCCACCGGCGCCATCGTGCAGTTGACGCGCGACGGGGAGAAGCATTGGGACTACGCCACGCCGCTGCCTGACTTGCGCGATATGGTCCAGCAAGGAACCGAAAACGTGCAGCAACGCGCCGACGTGGTTTGGTCGCTGGATTCTTCAAAGCTGGTCACCTATCGTCTCGATTCGCGCAACGCGCGACTCGACAAGACTTGGTGGAACGAAATGTATCAAGGTTATCCGGTGGGGAAGGATTACGTCGAACAATCGAACGACACGCTGGCCGGACGGCTGCAAGGCCACCTGCTGCTGGTGCATGGCGATGTCGACAACAACGTGAATCCGGTGGAGACGATGCGGTTCGTCGACGCGCTCATCAAGGCCAACAAGAATTTCGACATGCTGTTCGTCCCAAACATGTTTCATGGAGAAGGCGGCAACGTATATCTGATTCGACGGCGGTGGGATTATTTCGTGAAGCATCTGCTCGACGTCGAGCCGCCGGCGAACTTTCAAATCAAGGCGCCTCCCCCCAACGCGTTCAACTTTGGCCGACGACGCAGAGCGAATTAAGTTGCCGTGTGGCGCAGGCATTCTTGCCTGCGCCGAAAATGGCGTGGAAGCTTTGGTAGCCGCGGTACGTTTTGGGTACCGCGGGCTTTTGTCGACCGCTATCACGTCCGGCCCCGATGCATCGGGGCCGGCGACCAGAACATCTCATTTTCATTTCCTTGAGTGCGCCGCAAGCTCATGAGCGACTTCCCCAAGATTAGGATTCTGTCGCCCCTGGCGGGGCTGACGAGCGTACTGGCGCCCGTACCCCACCCTTGCTCGCCACCTGCGGCGGACGAGCTGCGGGTGGGGCTACTATCTGTCGGCCCTCCGGGCCTTGATTCTATCAGTGAGATAATTCTCATGCCCCTGAGTGCAACAAGGGCGCATCAATCACTGCCCCGAAAATAGCTGGGGTTTCTCAGCGCCACCTCTGCGTCCTTGGCGGCTCAGCGGTGAGTGGCCGTCGCAGCTAAAGAGAAGTTCGCATAGCCGAATCTCGTTGAAATCCGCCCTGTGATTCTCTAGAATTTGATCGTCCTTCGTGCCGCGACGAAGGATGAATGTTCGATAGCCGTTTCGTGAAACGATAAGGAGGTTGGTTCGAAACTCGGAGGCGAGTTCTCAGAACGCCGGCCCAGGGGATCCGAAAGACTTTCGCTGGATCGATGGTTTAATTTTCTTAAGGCTTTATTTGGCCCTTTTAAGATTTTTTTATTCCAGGAATTTCGACTTCATCTGAAGGAATCGATGGTCCCCTCAACGCGACGCTGTGCTTCCCTCCGCTTATCAGAACCCACCGCATAGTTCGTCTTCCTCGTCGTCTTCATGTTTGCTTTCGCTCGGGGCGGTCCGAGAGTACGGCAATCCACACCCGAACGGCTTCGATCTCGCGCGTGTTCTCGAACGAGGTATGTCTATGTCCATCGACTTTGATGCGATCCGCCGTGTTTTGGAGGCGGCGCGCGAGCGCGGACAAACCGCGCTCTTGGAAACTGAAGGGTTGGAAATCCTGGAGGCCATGGAAATCTCCACGCCTCGGCATTTCTTTGTGTGTGACGCCGACGCGGCGGAGAAAATCGATCTGGCAGCTCTCGAAGGCGAACGCGTCGTCCTCAAAGTCATTTCCCCGGAGGTTCTCCACAAGAGCGACGTCGGCGGCGTGGCCGTGGTTCCGAAGCAGCGTGATGCGATCGTCGCCGTTGTGGAATCGATGCAGAGAAAGTTTTCTCGAAATTCCGTGGCCGGATTCACCGTGAACGAGTTTGTCGAGTACGACCGCTCGCTGGGAAACGAGTTGCTGATGGGGGCGCGTTGGACCGATGACTTCGGCCCGATCGTGACGTTCGGTCCGGGAGGCATCTATACGGAATTTCTTGCGAAGAATTTTCGAGAGGGAAGAGACGCCGCGATTCTTTCCGCGCATTCAGAAAATGCGGAGCGGGAAACGGCCTTGAAGAGCCCGGCGATTACAGAATTGATCACCGGCGAACTTCGCGGCCAGCGGCCTCGAATCGGGTTGGAAGAAATCTCTGAAGTCGCGAAGAAATTTCAATTGTTGGCCGCCACCTTCATGCCTTCGGAAATCTCCGAATGCGAAATCAATCCGCTGGTGATTGCCGACGGCAGGCTGGTGGCGCTCGACATCCTCATCAAGCGGGGCGACGGGAAAAGGCGAGAATCGGCTGACCGGCCTTTCCGGAAAATCCGAAATCTTTTGCAGCCCCGTTCGGCGGCCCTCATGGGGGTTTCCGAGAAGATGAATCCGGGCCACATCATCCTCAACAATCTGATCCGCGAAGGATTCGACAGAGAGAAAATTTTTGTGGTGAAGCCGGGGCTGGAGCGGATTGAGGGATGTCGCTGCACGCCGGACATTGCTTCGATGCCGGAAGCCGTCGATCTTTTCATTCTCAGCATCGAGGCGGCGCAAGCGCCCGGCGCGATTATGGAAATCATCGAGCAGCGAAAGGCGGAAGGCATCATTTTGATTCCCGGCGGCCTGGAGGAGAAGCAAGGAACGGACGTGATTGTCGGCCGCATGCGTGAAGCCTTGAGAGCAGCGCGACGCACGGAGTGGCGTGGGCCGGTGATCAATGGGGGAAATTGCCTGGGCATCACTTCGCGGCCCGGGCATTACGACACCCTGTTCATTCCGAAGCACAAGCTTCCGACGCCGGCAACGCCCGTTTCCCCGGTGGCGATCATTTCGCAAAGCGGCGCGTTCGCGGTGGCGAGGTTCAGCAAGCTGACCGCGGTGAATCCCCGGTATTCCATTACTTTGGGAAACCAGATGGACCTCACCATCGGCGACTACCTTCAGTATCTCAAAGATGATCCGGAGATTGAACTGTTCGCCGTATACGTGGAGGGGTTCCAGCCCTTGGACGGTCTGCAATTTTTGAGAGCCGCCGCGGAAATTACGGCGAGCGGACGCGCGGTGATTTTCTATCGCGCGGGCCGCACGGCCGCCGGCGCGCAAGCCGCCGCCAGTCACACCGCATCGATCGCCGGGGATTACGCGGTGACACGACGATTGGCCGAAGCGGCGGGCGTCGTCGCCGCCGAGCGCTTGGCCGACTTTGAAGACTTGATCAAATTGTTTTCCGCTTTGCGCGGGCGCGAGATGCGCGGCGCGCGCTTGGGCGCCGTTTCCAATGCCGGCTTCGAATGCGTCGCCATGGCCGATAATTTGGGACGATTGCGGTTGTCCTCCTTCACGTCGGCCACCGTCAGCCGACTTCACCGGATTTTTGAAGCGGCGCGCATCGATAAGGTGGTGGACGTTCACAATCCCATCGATCTGACGCCCATGACCGGAGACGCCGCGTTTGCGGAGGTCGTTCACGCCGTGATGGATGATGAAAGAGTTGACGTGGGCCTGGTGGGATGCGTGCCGCTCACGGCGGCGCTGAACACATTGCCGCGCGGCGACGGGCATTGCGAGGACATCGAGCGCGAAGACTCCATCGCGCACCGGCTTCTCCGACTGCGAGAAGAGATTCCCAAACCTTGGGTGCTCGTCATCGACAGCGGCGCGCTCTACGATCCCATGGCAAATCATTTGGAGCAGCAAGGAATACCGGTGTTCCGATCCGCGGACCGTGCGCTGTCGCTTTTGAATATCTATTGCGCGGAACGATTGAAGCATTCGGCGATACGGGAGCCAACTCTGAGCTCCGTTGTTGAGCCGGCAGTAGTTCATGCGTGAGTGT
>CAZIDA010000018.1:7186-15865 GCA_964537865.1 uncultured Acidobacteriota bacterium | reverse complement strand
CCCATCATGGGACACGACATTCCCGCGGGGCCGGACTGCTGTTTTGGCTTCTGGGAAGCTTGAGACTCGGCAAAAACGGCGAACGCCATCAACAATAACACCGCCGCCATCACGACGAGTTTTGATTTCTTCATTTCTCCTCTCCTCTCGTCAATCGAAGGAAATTCATTTTGCTTTCCATGTATCACGGAAGCCACTTGGCTTCAAGCAAATCTATGTAAAAACCATGCTCTTTCCCGCTTCCGAGGATTGGAGCCATGATGGCTCTCCCTTTTCCTTAAAAGCGGCTTCGCCACACCGCCACAATTTTTTCTTGACTCGGACAGTGCATGGTGATATACGGATATCCGTATATATGGAGGTAGACATGGGCAAGCCCGCTCAGATGTTCAAAGCGCTCTCCGACGACACCCGTCTGCGCATCCTTCACCTGCTGATCGAGGCGGAGGAAATTTGCGTCTGCGACATGGAAACGGTGCTGGGGTGTCCGCAGGCCAAGGTGTCGCGCCACCTGGCGATCCTCAAGAGCGCGGGGCTGGTGGAAGACCGCCGGGAAGGGTTATGGGTGTTGTATTCGTTGGTCAAACCCATGGACTCCACCCATGCCGCCGTTCTTAAAATGCTTCGGGAGACGACGGCCTCGGAGGCCTTCGCCCTTGATAGCAAGAAACTGCGGCAAGCCGTGCAAAAGGGACAGTGCAAAACCTTCGGCGTGATCAAACAACAAGGATTACCCAAGCCTTTGGCGAAGAAACAGGGAGGTGAATGATTCATGGCTACGGAGGCTGCCGTGACGGTCAAAAAGAAGCTGAATTACTTCGAGAGATATTTGAGCTTATGGGTGGCGGCTTGCATGGGAGTGGGGATTTTGCTGGGGATGCGACTTTCCGGAATCACGGATATGCTCCGGGGCATGGAGTTTGGTCGTGGCATCCAGATCAACGTGCCTATCGCGGTGTTGATTTGGCTGATGATTATTCCCATGATGATGAAGGTGGATTTTGCGGCTATCCGCAGGGTCGGCAAACAACCGCGCGGACTGTTTGTGACTCTGTTTGTGAATTGGTTGGTCAAGCCGTTTTCGATGGCCTTCTTCGCGTGGGTGTTCTTCCGTTATGTGTTCGCCGCCTGGATCGGTTCAGCGGATGCCAATCAATACATCGCGGGCAGCATCATCTTGGCCGCGGCGCCGTGCACGGCCATGGTTTTCGTGTGGAGCTACCTGACGGATGGCGATCCGGCTTACACCCTGGTGCAAGTGTCCGTCAATGACCTGATCATGCTTTTTCTTTTCGCGCCCGTCGTGCGATTTCTCGTCAGCGGCGCATCGTCTTTGCAGGTGCCTTTCCGAGTCCTGCTCTTATCCGTGGTTATCTTTATCGTCATTCCCCTGGTCATCGGCGTCCTGTTAAGACACTGGTTCATCAGCCGGCATGGCCTCGATTGGTTTGAGACAACATTGCTTCCGCGGTTTGCGCCAGTAAGTATGGCGGCGCTTCTCGCCACGTTGGTGCTCATCTTTGCGTTTCAAGCCGATAATATCACCCATAAGTTTCTCCATGTCCTCTTGATTGCCGTGCCCATCCTGATTCAGGTGTACTTCAATTCGTCACTGACATACGGGTTGATGCGGCTATTCAAGGTTCGGTACGCAGTGGCGGCGCCAGGGGCATTGATCGGCGCCAGCAACTTTTTCGAATTGGCGGTGGCGACCGCCATTGCGTTGTTCGGCCCCGGCTCAGGCGCCGCCCTGGCCACTGTGGTAGGAGTCCTTATTGAGGTGCCTGTGATGCTGTCGGTTTGTACGGTCTGCAACCGCACCCGACATTGGTTCTCCGCGTTCGAACGAGTCTAATGAGCTGAAGGGGCGTATTGAAACGCGAGAAAGGATTCTTTAGGTATGTCTGAAGAAAGTATTGTGTGCATTGAAATCTTCGATCCGCCCATGTGCTGCCCGACGGGCGTTTGCGGGCCCAGTATCGATCCTGCTCTGCTGGACATCCAGGAGTCGCTGATCAGGGTTGCACAGGAATTCGACGATAAGGCCCGAGTGGAACGCTATTTGTTGTCACAGCAGGCGGCGCGATTCATGCAGCACCCCGCTGTCATGGCTCTGCTGAAGAAAGAGGGCGTGAGCGTTCTCCCCGTCACCGTCGTCAACGGCGAAATTCAGAAGACAAAGGCTTATCCAACGTTTCAGGAACTCAAGCAATGGATTGGATCGGGAAGGAATAACCATGGACAACGCTAAATTTCTCTTTTTCTCGGGCAAGGGAGGCGTCGGCAAAACCTCCATGGCCGCTTCGACCGCGGTCTGGCAGGCAGGACAGGGCCGAAAGACGCTTATTGTGACCACCGATCCGGCCTCGAATCTTGCGGACATCTTCGAAACGGAGATCGGTCATCACATTGTACCCATCGGGGGGGCGCCCGGCCTCTGGGCCATGGAGATTGAGCCCGATCAGGCGACCGCAGAATACAAGGAGCGCATCCTGGGACCCATGCGGACGGTTTTTCCTCCCGAGGTGATTGCGGTGGTGGAAGAGCAATTCAATTCACCTTGCACGACCGAGATTGCGGCCTTCGACCGTTTTGTCAAATTCATGGATGATCCCGAGTATGACTTAGTCATCTTTGATACGGCGCCCACAGGTCACACGATTCGGCTGCTGGAACTACCGGTGAACTGGAGCGAATTTATCGATCTCAGTTCGAAGGGCAGCGGGCAGACTTGCCTCGGGCCCGTCCAAGCTATTCAAGAGTCCAAGACGATCTACGACAAGGCCATGGTCAATCTCCGTGACCCGCGGAGTACGACGTTTGTTTTCGTGGTTCAGCCGGAGGCCGTCATCATTTCCGAAACCGAACGATCGGTGGCTGAGATTTCCCAGCTCGGTGTGAAAACGATCGAACTGATCATCAACAGCATTCTGCCGGAGGAAGTTTGCCGGGAGCCATTCTTTCGCAAACAGTACGAGATGCAGCAGCGCCACCTCCGGGAGATTGAAACCCGGCTCGTCATGCCCACGCGACAAATGTTCTTGCAGGAAGAGGAGATCAAAGGTCTCGAGCGACTAAAGCACACGGGCCAGATGCTGTTCGAGGTTCCGATGTCAGCCAGGAGAGGAGTTCCCGCATGAGAAAGCTCACACGACGCGAGATGCTTGCGCTCACGGCCGTTGGGACCATGGCGGCCGCCCTGTCACCAACCAGGGCCGCCCCCGTTGTTTCGGGTCTCCACGCGGAACCGCAGCCGCGCGTAAAAGTCGGCACGCTCGCCGCTTTGCGGCGCGGGCCACTCCAGTTTTCATATCCAGGCTCGTCGTCTCCAGCGCAGGCTGTCCTCCTGCCGGGTGGGAAGGTCGTCGCCTACTCTCTCCTGTGTACGCACATGGGCTGCCCGGTGGAGTATGCGGCGGCGAGCCAAAGTTTCTTATGTCCCTGTCACCAGAGCATCTTTTCAGCCGCGCGAAGTGGGGCTGTCTTGCAAGGTCCGGCGCCCCGGGCGCTTCCAGAGATCCGTTTGGAGACCGACAAAAAAACGGGGACGATCTACGCAGTGGGTATCTCCGCACCATCCTATGACGAATCGGGGGGATGAGACATGAACCGACGCAAGTTGCTGATGGCACTCGGAGCAATCGGCGATGCTCCCCGCGAGTATGCCACAAGCTGCCGTTTCTGCAATGTGGGTTGCGGTTTTCGGGTCCGTGTCGGCGCCAACCTGAGGCCGGCATCACCAGGTCTTGCAATCGTCCGCCTCCCAAATGGAGTAGACGTAGAACTGGTGCCGGATTCCGACTGTCCCGTGAACCAGGGAGACTATTCCGCCCGAGGAGCCTTTCTCGCGGAAACGCTGTACACAACACAAGGGCCGACCGCAAACCGCTTGCAGCATCCAATGGTTCGATCCGGCAACCGTCTGGTGCGAGCCTCCTGGGACGACGCGCTTAATCTCGTGGCCACACGTGTGCGCGGCTACCTTTCAAAATACGGCCCGGAGAGCATCGGGTTCTACCATTCCGATTGGTTCGGTGGCGAAAACGCGTACGGCTACATGAAGCTGGCTAAAGTGCTGGGAGTGCCCAATCACGACACAAACGGCCGCCTCTGCGCCGCCACCGGCGCCGCCGGTCTACTGCGCTCGCTAGGAAGCGCGGCCCACCCGTGGACCTTCGAGGACATCGAGCAGAGCGACGTCATTGTGCTTGCCGGCACCAACGCCTTCGGGACCTTGTCGGTAATTTACGATCGCATCTTCAGCCGCGTCCAGAGCGGCAGAGCGAAACTGATCGTTATCGACGTCCGCCGGTCCCTCTCCGCCAAAAACGCTGAGCAGAATGGCATGTTCCTGCAAGTACGACCCGGCGCCGATGTCGCGCTGTACAACGCACTGGGCCACGTACTCATCGCGGACAAACTAT
Source organism: uncultured Acidobacteriota bacterium (assembly GCA_964537865.1). Classification (GTDB taxonomy): domain Bacteria; phylum Acidobacteriota; class Terriglobia; order JAIQFV01; family JAIQFV01; genus CAZIDA01. The sequence goes on along the minus strand of CAZIDA010000018.1, from coordinate 11,441 downwards.
TGAAGCGGAGTTTTGTCGACGAACATACCCAGGGATTTGACTCTTACCGGGACTTGGTCATGGCGCGGTACGCGCCCGAGCAGGTGGCCGAGATAACCGGCCTGCCCGCGGCCCGGATCCACGAGGCCGCACGGCTTATCGGACAGGCAAAAGCTGCGTTGTTCTTGTCCGGCAAGGGGCTGGAACATCAAGCGCACGGCACCGACATGATTTGTGCTCTCATCAATGTCGTCCTCTTGGTGGGAAGTATGGGCAGGCCGGGTGCGTCCTATTCGCCGCTGGGCGGGCACCAGGGGTCGATCGTCAATCCGCCGCTGTTTGCAGGCCAGTTGGATCGCGTGACGATTCCGCACCGGACCATCTTCGAAATGCTCGGTCAGATCGAGCATGGAGATCAGAAGGCCCTGTTCTGCGCCGCCGTCAATCCCCTCGTCACTTTACCCGACGGCCAGCGGGCTCGCCGGATCCTGGAACACTCCTTGGATTTCCTCGTGGCTACCGACATCTATCCAAACGAAACAACAGAGGCTGCTCATGTCGTTTTCCCCGCGGCATCGTGGGGTGAAACCCCCTTTACTTCGACCAATTCAGAGCGTCGCGTACGGTTCTACGAGGCGTTTGCGCCCGCGCCGGGCGAGGCTCGGCCTGATTGGGCGATTCCGGCTGAGGTTGGGAAACGCCTGGGGCACGCCAACGAATTCCCATGGAAGTCCACCGAAGACATCTTTGAGGAAATGAAGCTGGGGCAGCCGTTTGCGGGAGTGAGCTACTCGAGGATGAGGGCTTCCGGGTCAGTGAATTACCAGCTTCCCGTGACGACAGCGGCGTCCAATGGAACACCCCGTCTCTATGCCGACGGCCAGTTTTCCACCCCGGACAAGCGCGCCTGTCTGTGGGCGCTTGAGTATCATCCTCAGGCGGAACCTCCATCGCCGGAGTACCCGTTCGTGCTGGTCACCGGACGCAAGAACGAGCTCTGGCAGAGCGGGTATACGTTCAGACAAGTTCCGGAGTTGGTAGGACGGTTGCCGCACAACGAGCTCACGATCCATCCCCGCGATGCCGCGCGTTTGGGGATCATGACCGGCAAAATCGTGCGCCTGCGCACGCGCCGCGGGGCGCTGGAGGTGGCTGCCCGTGTGTCGGAGGACGTGCAACCCGGGACCCTCTTCACCCTATGGGGGTATCCCGGGAGTTGGGTCAACGCCTTGACTTCAGCGGTGCGAGATACGGTTTCGCAGGAGCCGCAATACAAGGCATGCGCGGCGGCCGTGGAAGGTGTCTCCTGAAGCGCACGGATCAGAATGGGCCATGATCATGATAAGGGAGGTCTATGAGGGAAATATTTCAACCGAGAAAGGTAATCATGAACATGTTTCAACCTGACAAAATTCTGCTCCCTGTCAACGGGTACTCACGTGCCCTTTTCTTTGCGGGAAAAGGCGGAGTTGGCAAGACCACGGTTTCTTGCGCCACGGCAGTGCGGCTGGCGGAGTGCGGCTACCGAACCCTTCTGGTCACGACCGACCCGGCGGCACACATCGGGGACGTATTTGAGCAACCGGTCACCCCGGAAATTCAGTCCGTGACCGGCGTTCCGAACCTCTTCGCCGTTCGTATCGATGCCAGGAACGCCACCGAAGAATACAAGAAATCCATCCTGGAAGATGCGCGTTTTCGCTATTCCCCCGACATGCTCGCGACGCTGGCCGAAGAACTGGAGTCCCCTTGTACGGAGGAAATGGCTGCCTTCGACAAGTTCTCCCAGTTTCTGGTCGACGACAGTTACCAGATCACGGTGTTCGACACCGCGCCCACCGGGCACACGCTTCGTCTGTTGCAGTTGCCGTTTGACTATTCGCGGCAGGTGGGCTTGATGGTGGCGACGGGCCAGGAGTCCGCCGGGCTGAAGGATAAGACCAAAGCGCGCTTCGAAGCAATGATCGCCAAGCTGCGTGACCCTCTGCGGACCAGCTTTGCATTTGTGGTCTATCCTGAGTACACACCCATCGTGGAGGCGCATCGAGCCAAACTCGATCTGGACAAGGCCGGGATTCCCACCCAACTTGTAATTGCCAATCGGGTTCTGCCGCCTGAGCGCTGTTCTCATCCTTTTTTCAGAAAGCGAAGCGAGATGCAGAAACGCTACCTGGCGCAGATTGAGGAGAAGTTCGGTGTGCCGTTGCTGGAAATGCCGTTGTTCGAGCAGGAAATCGTCGGCTTGCCTCTCGTTCGGCAAGCCGCGCACACGGTCTTGAGCAACTGCGGCTGCGCGGCCGCAAATTGAGGTGCGAACATGATTTACGAGTACCGCTGTCAGAAGTGTGGTCAACATTTTGAAGTTCGGGCAACGCTGGCTGAAAAGGAAGCCGGACTCAAGCCGGTGTGCCCACGTTGCCGGACCCAGCGCACCGAGCAGGTCTTTACGCGCGTCGGGTTGGCCTTTGGGCGAGACGGAAGCGTTCCACCAACCTTTTCTGGGGGCGGCTGCTGCGGACCGGGAGGCTGTGGAAGCGTATGAGTCAGGAAACTCCACAAGTGACGGTCAGCGTCATCGCCCCTGACATTGGCAAGTGCGGCTCAAGAATGACTTGGGCGTCTGCTACTGAGGCGCTGGAGCGTCGCCTTAAGCTGCGTTTTGCGGGACAAGTTAGGGTTCAGTACATTGAACTCTTCACCCCCGAAAGCTTCGTGTTTGCTGAGATTATGAAAGGCATCCAAGAGGAACGCTATCATCTCCCCATTGTACTTGTGGATGGCGAGATCACCAGTGAAGGAAAGAAACTCAACGTCGGCGACGTTTCCCGACACGTGGCGGAACGGCTAGGTCAATCCACGATCTAAAGTAGAGAGGGGGACTTATGCAAGCGGTCAGTGCCGATGAAAATTTGTTGAGCGCTCAGGCGCGGGAAGTCGCGAGCCAAATGGGAGCGTCCGCACGATTCAAGAAGTACGAACAAGCCTTGGAGCATTTCCAAAGCGACTCTTCGGCCGGCGCCCTGATGGAATCATTGAGCGAGGTTCAAGAAAGGGCTTCGAAAGAAATATTGCCTTGGGAAGAGATGGAGGAACGGGATAAAGAACTCGAGGAGCTTAACGAACAAGTTCGTAATCACCCCACCATTCAGACCCTCCAAAAAGCCGAATCGCAGGTGGTGGAGCTTCTCCTTAGTTTCGCGTTGAAGCTTGGTGATTTGACCGGAATCGATTATGCGGAAGCCTGTACGGGGCGCGGTCTCAACGGGTGCGGACCCTCTAAAATCCCTGAGGAGGTGAAATCTCTGGTCGCAAAGTCGCGCGAATTAGAAAGCGCCATAGGGGAGTTGGGACGCTTGATTGCGGAGACTGCTCAGTATCGGACATTCGAACGCGCGCGGAAGAGCTTTGAGACCGACGCTGAACTTTGCGAAATCCGAAGAGAGCTGAAAGAAGCTCGGCGGCGCTACCTGAATGCGGAGAGGGACGGCCGGCTAACAGTGGATTTGATCAACCAAGTGCGTTCAACTCAAAACCGGATACAGAATCATCCGGCTGTAAAGCTGTTCTTCCGCGAGCGGCGCGAAATGGAACGGGTCATCCAATCGGTGAACCGGGTCGTCAGCGACAAGTTGGGGATCGATGTCGCGGGAACGTTGGCCCCGGCTGGAGGATGCTGCGGCTAGTCCCAGTTTCATTGCGAGGGGTTGGCCAACTTTTGAGATGGGGACTTGGGTGTGAGTGAAAAATTGACAATTCCATTTCATGCGAAAGGCGAGGGACAGTGAAAGTTCTTTTTTTGTGCACCGGGAATTCCGCGCGCAGCCAGATGGCTGAGGGTCTGCTTCGCCATCTCGCATGCGATCGTTTTGAGGTATTCAGCGCCGGGACCCACCCGGCCGGCTTGAATCCAATTGCGGTTCAAGTGATGCGTGAAATCGGAATCGACATTTCCGGCCATCGTTCGAAGCACGTCGATGAATTTTCCGGCCAAACGTTCGATTGTGTGTTCACGGTGTGCGACAACGCCAGAGAGGCGTGTCCTTTTTTCCCCGGGGGAGGCAAGCGCATTCACCACGGCTTCGAAGATCCGGCGGCCGCGGCCCCGGAGCGGCAACTCGAAGTATTCCGACGCGTGCGCGATGAGATCGTGGCGCGACTGAAGGAGTTTATTCGTGACGGGGAGTAGCCGCTCATGGGCTTCGCGGCGCAACCCAGGGCATGAAAATTGGTTTGGTAGCCGGGATGCTCCTCCGCCGCAGGCGGAGGAGCATCCCGG
>CAZIDA010000018.1:1255-7086 GCA_964537865.1 uncultured Acidobacteriota bacterium | reverse complement strand
ATGACAAGCAATTCATCCTACTTCGAGGTTAAGACAACCAAGAATCGAATCACGTCGGCGTTATCTGCAACGCCGCGGGTCCGCAGAATTCTGAAGATCGCAATGGCAGCGATAGGATTAGCGGCTTGGTGGCTGATTTACCGTCGTCTGGAGTTGTTCTCGCACTGGTTGACCATTTCCGTCTTGGGGCTTTCTTTGAAATCGCGCCTGGGATCGGCGGTGCAGTTCTTCGTCTTTGAAGCGCCCAAGGTGCTGATGCTCTTGGCGCTGGTGGTATTCGGCGTGGGCATGGTGCGGTCGTTCTTCACGCCCCAACGGGCGCGCGCCATGTTGGCGGGCAAGCGCGAGTCGGCCGGGAATGTGCTGGCTTCGTTGCTGGGGGTCGTGACCCCGTTTTGTTCTTGCTCGGCGGTTCCGCTGTTCATCGGCTTTGTGACCACCGGTGTGCCGCTGGGGGTGACGTTCTCATTTCTTATCGCCGCGCCAATGATCAACGAGGTGGCGGTGGTGCTTCTGTTCGGACTGTTCGGATGGCGCATTGCCGCGGTCTATACGGGAACCGGCCTTTTGATCGCCATGGTCTCGGGATGGATCATCGGGCGGTTGAAGATGGAGCGCTACATCGAGCCGTGGGTTCATGAAACGCAAATCGACGCCGGTTCAGAGACAGAGCAAAAGTTCTCCTGGCCCGAGCGCGTCCACCTCGGAACTCAAGCGCTGCGCGACATCGTCGGCAAGGTGTGGCCCTACGTGATTGCCGGCATTGCGGTCGGCGCCGGAATCCACGGCTATGTTCCGCAAGATTTCATGGCCCATATCATGGGCAAGGGCGCGTGGTGGTCGGTGCCGCTGGCGGTGCTGATCGGCGTGCCGATGTATTCGAACGCGGCCGGCATCATCCCCATTGTCGAAGCGCTGCTCGGCAAGGGCGCCGCGCTCGGCGCCGTGTTGGCCTTCATGATGTCGGTGATCGGATTGTCGTTTCCCGAGACCATCATTTTGCGAAAGGTTTTGCGTCCCCAGTTGATCGCCGCATTCGTCGGCGTGGTGGCGGTTGGAATTCTCATCGTCGGCTACATCTTCAACTTCATCATGTGAAGGCGCCGTATTTAGGATATTAAATCCGGCGCCGATCGGAGTGGATCATGCAAGATGCTTTGAAGCGTCACACAGTTGGTAAATTGGCCAAGTCACCAACCACCGGTTGTGGGGCGGCGACGCGTCGCATTTTCAAGAGGCAGGCAAAGGTTCTTAAGGCGCTTGCCAGCGAGTCACGACTCATGATTGTCGATTGCTTGAGCCGCGGCGAATGCTCGGTGGGAGAACTGACCACACTGGTCGGCAGCGATGTCTCGACGGTATCGAAGCACTTGGCGCTGCTGCGGGCCCACGGCTTTGTCGAGGATCGTCGCGAGGGGAATCTCGTTTTTTACCGGCTGCTCACGCCTTGTATCACCAACTTTTTTGCCTGCGCCACGCAGGTTCTTAAGGAGAGATCCAGATGAACTTGGAAATTAAGATTCTTGGACCCGGATGTTCGAACTGCAAGCGGCTTTACAGTGAAGCGGAAAAGGCGGTTCATCAACTCGGCATTGAGGCGACGCTGTGCAAAGTCGAGGACAACCAAGAAATCATGTCGTACCGCATCTTGGCCACACCGGCCTTGGTGATCAACGGAGTCGTCAAATCCGCGGGACGGATTCCGAACGCGGCGGAGATCACCACCTGGCTGGCAACCGCGGCTAATGAGCAGTAGTTTCACTGCTGCGGAGCTCGATATGTCAAGCGTAAGCGAAAATGCGGATGTTGCTGTGCTCGGCGGAGGACCGGCCGGATACGTCGCCGCTTTGGCAGCGGCTCAGCGCGGGGCGCGTGTCATCCTCGTCGAAAAACAGCGCGTCGGCGGCACCTGCCTCAACATTGGGTGCATTCCGACCAAGGCGCTGACGAACGCCGCGGATCTGTTGGTTCGTTGCAGGAGGGCCGGTGATTTTGGTCTTTCGATTCCTCAGGCCTCAGTGAACCTTTCGGCGTTGATGGCCTACAAGCAGACCACCGTCGACCGTCTTGTGGGGGGCGTGGAACACTTGCTGCGTGGGCGCCGGGTTACCGTAATTCACGGCGAAGCGCGGCTCGCTCGCCCTGGAGTTCTCAGACTATCGAATGGAGATACCCGTGCTGAAATCTCTGCGACGCACATCATTCTCGCCCCGGGATCGGTGACCGCCGACCTGCCCATCGAAGGGCGCAGTCTCCCCGGAGTCATCACCAGTACGGAAGCTCTCAGTATGGAGAATGTCCCTGGCCGTCTAGTGGTCGTTGGGGGTGGGGTGATCGGCTTGGAATTTGCGTGCATTTACGAAGCGCTGGGGAGCCAGGTGACGGTGTTGGAGATGACTTCAACCCTACTCCCTGGTGTTACCGATGAGCCCATAGCCATGCGCTTGCAATCGATTCTGCGCCGAAGAGGCATGGCCATTCGGACCGGGGCCGCTGTCCGGAAAATTGTGAAAGCGGGTGATGCGTTGACGGTCCATGCCGGTGAGTCGGTGTTTGAGGCTGACAAGGTCTTAATCGCCACCGGGCGCCGGCCGAATACCTCGGTGATCGATTACGACAATCTCGGCCTGCGGTTGTCGGGCCGGGCGATTGCTGTCGATGATCGCATGGCCACCAATCTTCCAAACGTGTGGGCGATTGGGGATGCGGTCGGCGGTTGGATGCTGGCGCACAAAGCGATGATGGAAGGCCGGGTGGTCGCGGAAAACGTGACCGGAGGAAATCGGCGTGTTGACTATCGCTCCGTGCCGAACGTGATTTTCACGCGACCCGAGATCGCCGGTGTTGGATTGACCGAAGCGCGGGCTCGCGCCGGCGGCATGGAGATTAAGGTCTCGCAATTCCCGCTTTCGGCCAATCCCCGGGCCCGCATCCTGGGCGAGACGGACGGAATCGCGCGCCTGATCTCGGAGGCAGGAACCGGTCGTGTCTTGGGGGTGCATCTGCTCGGACCCCACGCCACGGACTGGATCGCGGAGGGGGCTCTCGCCGTCCAACTGGGGGCCACGGCGGATGACTTGGCCTGGACGACGCATGCGCACCCCACCTTGCCCGAAGCAATGCTCGAAGCGGCGCTGGGTTTTCGAAACGCCGCCATTCACATGAGTTCGCGATAAGGAGAAAAAATGACAGAGTACCTTCAAACAACGGTCGACAAGTTCACGTTCCGTGTGGCCACGGACCGCCTCTACACGCCCAACGGTATCTGGGTCCTTTCCCTGACCTCTGAAAGGCCTCCCCGTGTTCGAATCGGGATTACAGATTTCATGCAGCAGCACAGCGGCGACATGGCCTTTGTGAACGTAAAACCGCTGGGGACTAAGGTTGAAACAGGCGACGAGTTCGCGGACATGGAGACGATGAAGATCACGTTGGCGCTTCCTTCGCCCATCGCCGGCGCCATCGTCGAGATCAACACGGCCCTCGAATTGAAACCCGAAGTCGTTAACCAGGATCCTTACGGAGAAGGTTGGATGGCGGTGATCGAAGCGGCAGATTGGGAGACGGAACGCTCCAAACTGCTCGATCCTCCCGCGTATCTCGCCGTCATGCAATCGCAAGCGGAGGAGGAGTTGAAATCATGAACGCTCTAAGGCGAACCGTAGTGGTGGTTCCGTGCAGCGGCATCGGCAAATCGCTGGGAACGGTCAGTCGCGAAGCGGCGTACGAGCTTTGTGAAGTCATGCGGCCTGGCGAAACGCAGTTGGTGGCGCTGTCGAAATTGGTGCTGGGAGACGAGCAAGCGCGCGAGCAAGTACGCGCGAGACCGGCCGTCACCATCGACGGCTGTAAGCAAATGTGCGCCGCGAAGCTGGTGAAGCACAATGGCGGCACGGTGGCAAATGAAGTCGCGGTCTTTGAAACGTTTCGCCACCACAAAAATCTCAAGCCCGAGGGAATTGCCGAGTTGAACGACGCAGGAATGCAACTGGCCCGCGTCGTCGCCGAAGAAATCGCGGAGCAGCTTGATGGCATCACCGACGCCGGGAGCGAAGAAGGAGGACCGCATGCCTAAACTGCCCGAACGAAAAGTTGGAATTGTCGCTTGTTCCGGCGAGGAACTGGCCGAAGGCACGGTCACGCGGTTGGCGGCGTTGAAAGTCCTGCACCAATTACGTCGCGGAAAGACGGTGACGATTTGTCTGCCGCTGTTTCTCGCGGGCGGCGAGGGAGACCGGGCCTTTGCGCGATTCCATCCGACCATCACGATTGACGGATGCGATCTCCGCTGCGCGGCGCGCGGGACGGCGATGTATTCGGGTAAGCCCGCGGCAAGCCTCGTGGTCAACGACCTGGTCGCGGAGCACGGACTCGGCAAGATCGAAGGTCGCCGAAAACTGAATGCTGCCGGTCGCGAGGCGGTGGAGGTGGTCGCCCAACGCCTGACGGAGCTTGTCGATGGAACTCTCGGCCCGCCGTCGCTCACTGTCCTGAATAACGCGGTCAAGGAAAGGGAGGCACGGCCATCGGGAGCAGTAGGATGCTCCTGCGGATCGGGCGTCCCCATCAGCAAACTCAGAGTGGAAGGCACGACCGTGGACCTGTTGGCTCTGTCGGTAATCTTCCAGCAGTTCCACGATCTCGGGCGACGCCCTGAGGCCGCCGCGGATGAACTGCTGCAAACGGTGAAGCTTTACAACTCCGTGCCGCCGGACCGCGAAGAGTCTTTCCGCGAGGCCATTGCCCGCGAATACGCCGCATTTTGTCAGGAGGAAAAATCATGAGCCGGACGGCAACTTATCACACCACCGTTCGCTGGACGGGCGAACATTGGGGCCGCTTGGAATTAGGGAATGGTCCGGAAATGAAATTCTCGGCCCCTCCGGACGCGCAAGGCCACGCCGGCGTGTTGACGCCCGAAGACGCCTTCGTCGCCGCAGCCAACACCTGTGTGATGATGATGTTCATCTGGGCGGCGGAGCGGTTTCAATTGAAGCTGCTGTCCTACGAGTGCCGCACGGAAGGAACGAAGTTGATCGAGATCGACCGAACAGAGATTTTCACGCGGCTACATTTCCGCCCGGTGATCCGAGTGGCGTGCGATCCCGGCCAAAGGGAAATCATTGAGACGAGGACGCGGCGCGCGATGCAGGCGGCGCAGAAGTACAGCCTGGTCGCCAATTCCGTCAAATCCGAGATCGTCATCGAACCGGAGATTACGGTGATCGAGAGCGCCCGCGCCGAGAGGTGATGGAATTGTCCGTGGATGCAAATTTTGAAGGGAAGAGAATGCCGATGAATAAATTCAAGAGCACTCATCTACGTTGGGTATTACCCGTGGTAATCATTGTCTTCATGATGGTCTGGTTGAGCGGTCGCTTTCACCGAAACATGATTCGTCCCGGAAAAGTGGAGGCTGAGCAGACCAGCGCCGCAAGCACGCCGTCGTTCACGGTTTCCAGGGTCGCCGGGCCGCAGATGGTGGAGGCCGTAGGCGCCGTCGCGGCTCAACTCAAGACCACCATTTCCGCGCGCGTGGTCGCGAACATCCTTGATTTGCCGGTGGCGGCCGGACAACACGTGCGCCAAGGAGAACTGCTGGTGCGGCTGGACGACCGCGACCTGCGGGCGAGAAGGCGGCAAGCGCAGGAAGCTTTGCGGCGCGCTGAAGCGACACGGGATTTGGCGCAAGCCGATTACGCGCGCGACAAGGGTCTGTACGAAAAGGCGGTCATCCCGAAATCGGAGTTCGACATAACCAACATGCGGTTGAAGACCTCGATCGCCGACGTGGCCGGCCTCGAACAGGCCCAGCACGACGCCAACGTCAC
>CAZIDA010000018.1:0-1155 GCA_964537865.1 uncultured Acidobacteriota bacterium | reverse complement strand
GAAGGCGAAGGTCTGACGATTCGCATCGTCCGCACTTTTCTGGAATCGCATCTTTCGATTGTGTTGATCCTGTTGGCGCTGGTGGCGGGCGGCGTCGCATTGATGGTGACGCCGCGTGAAGAGGAGCCGCAGATTGTCGTTCCAAACGCCGATATTTTTCTTTCTTACCCCGGCCACTCGGCCGAAGAAGTCGAGAAGCTGATCTCGGCGCCCATCGAGCGCTATCTGTATCAAATCGACGGCGTCGAGTACGTCTATTCGCGTTCGATGCCGGGGCAGAGCATCATTACCGTCCGCTTCTATGTCGGTCAAGACCGCGAGCGCAGCCTGGTGAAGTTGAGCAAATGGCTTGACCAGAACGCCGACAAGATTCCCGCGGGTGTCACCGGCTACGTCGTTAAGCCGCGCGAGACCGACGATGTTCCCATCGTCACCTTCACGCTCACCAGCTCTCGACGCGATGACTATGATCTCCGGCGCATGGCCGAGGAAGTGCAGAACCGGCTGCAAGCCGTGCCGGACACGGGCATCAGTTTCATCACTGGCGGCCGCCCCCGGGAAGTTTTAGTAAGGCTTGATGCGGAGCGAATGGCCGGCTTTCACATCGCTCCGCTTGACGTCTATCGCGCCTTGGCGGGAGCGGACAGCAATCTTCAGTCCGGCTCGTTCACGCGCGACGACCGCGATATTCGCGTGGAAACGGGTCGATTCTTCGCCGGCAAGTCTGACGTGGCGTCTTGCGTGGTGGGTGTGTCCGGCGAACGACCTGTTTATCTGAGCGACGTCGCGGACGTGACCGATGGCCCCGGCGAAGTCACCGACTATGTCCGCTTCAGTCAAGGAGCGGCGTGGAATCTGAATAAGCACGCCGGCTCAGCCGGAACGTGGATTGGCGGCAAGATCAATCCCAAGCAGCCGCTGCTCTTCGAACAGCCGGCCGTGACCATCGCCATCGCCAAGCAGAAAGGGACGAACAACGTCACGGTGGCGCGCGCCGTGCTGGCCCGCATGGAGCAGATCAAGCGCGAGGTGCTGCCGGATGATGTCAAGGTGGCGGTCACGCGCAACTACGGCATTACCGCCGACGACAAGGTCAACGAGCTGGTTGAAGGTTTGCTGGTCGGTATCATCGTGGTGATCGCGCTGCTGACCATC
>CAZIDA010000017.1:13732-16370 GCA_964537865.1 uncultured Acidobacteriota bacterium | reverse complement strand
AAATTGAATGTACTGCATGTTGATGCAGCGCGCTCCGGCGCGATAGGCCATGGCAATCCCGTCCCCACGCGAACTCACCGGATTGGTGGTGTGCAAATAGACCCGCCCCAGCCCGCCCGTCGCGAGAACCGTCTCCTTGGCCAGGATTGTCTCGACCTCTCCCTTTTCCCGTACCAACACGTGCGCGCCAACACAGGTGGGAGGCTGATAGATGTCGAGAGGATCCAAGGAATGGTGAGAGAGCGTCAGCAGATCGATGGCCGTGGCGTCGGTGAGCAATCGGATGTTGGGTTTTCGCTTCAGGGCCTCCAGGAATCCGGTTTCAATGGCGCGGCCGGTCACATCTTTGTAGTGCAGAATCCGGGGAACCGAATGCGCTGCTTCAGCAGTGAGGTGAAATTCATCAGACGCCTCGTCCACCACGTCGAAGGGAACGTGCAACGCATCAATGAGAATCTCTTGAACTCGTCGCGGACCTTCTTCGCTCAAAATTCGGACTGCCGGCTCGTAACAAAGGCCGGCTCCGGCGACGAGAATGTCATTTGCCAAAGTTTCCGGCGCATCGTTGTCGCCGCGGAATATGATTCCACCTTGCGCGTAAAACGTGTTGCTCTCTTCGGGACGGATGGTCTTCGTCAACAACAACACTTCGACGCCTTGCTTGGCCGCGGCATAAGCCGCCGCACAACCGGCAATTCCACTTCCAATAACAAGAAGGTCAGTTTGGAGCATAAGAGATCAGCCATCAGCTTTCAGCCATCAGCTATCAGCCATCAGCTTTCAGCAATCAGTTCTCAGCTTTCAGAAAACAATTGTCCTGCCGGATCGGCTACCGCTTTGAGATACCCGCTCAGCATTTTCTTGATCTCGCAAACCCTTGTTGAGAGTTTTTCGAAAACTCCCTGTTCTAAGAATCCGAGATCATAGGACAACAGCAATTGATATTCCAGTTCAGTGGCGGAGCCAAAGGCAATTCTCATAAAACGTCCCAATTCTGTTGCTCCGCCGCGCCCACATCCCTCCACAATATTAGTGGGAATAGAAGCCACGGAACGTCTCATCTGACTCGTCAACCCGTACAATTCTTCCTTTGGAAAGAATTTGGTAGCGCGATAGATTTCCAGTGTCAGCGCATGAGATTTTTCCCATACTTTCAATCGCCTGAAATCTCGCACAATGCCCCCTTGATGGGGGTTGTTTGAAATGCTGGTCGTAGCTGACAGCGGTCAGCTATCAGCTTTAGCTGACGGCTCATGGCTGACGGCTGTCGGCTGACGGCTGATGGCTGACGGCTGATAGCTGTATAACCTCAAAACTAATATCCACTGCTTTTGCCGAGTGCGTCAAGGCGCCCACGGAGATCCAATCGACACCGGTTGTCGCGTACTTCCGAATCGACTTCAACGAAATTCCGCCGGAGCACTCGATGATCATTCTCTTTCCGCCTGGGCTCCCTCTCGCAATCTTGACGCAATCTCTCACCTCGAGCGGGCTCATATTATCGAGAAGGATGCGATCCACGCTCATCGCCAGCGCCTCCCTTAGCTGCTCAAAGTTCGTGACCTCAACTTCGATGGGCAACCTTCGCCTCCACCGATATCCTCGTCTTTCATCTGAATGAACTACGCCATTCCTAGACCCCACAATCCTCAAAGCCCCATTGTGCTGCGCCCCCGACACCTGGCCCCTGGCCCCTGACACCTGGCACCTCGAAGATCCGCCATCTCTCTGGCGGATGGCGCCTGTCACCTGCTTTATTGCTTCTTTCACCCCGCCCGCAATGACGATGTGATTGTCTTTGATAAGGATCGCATCGTACAGTCCCAAGCGATGGTTCATTCCCCCACCGCATCGCACGGCGTACTTCTCCAACTCTCTCCAACCGGGCGTCGTCTTTCGTGTGTCCAAAACAAAAGGAATCTTCGTGACTCGATCTCGGCGACACGCTTCCTTCACTGCTTGAACGTAGCGAGAAGTCTCGGTGGCTATTCCTGAAAGTCTCTGCAAAATATTCAACGCGACTCGTTCACCGGTGAGTAACGCCCGCGCTTTTCCCCGGACTTGTGCAATGATTCTGTCCGGCGCCACCGTGTCGCCCTCCGCATAAGCCGCCTTCCACTTCATCCTCGAATCCAAAAGGCTGAAGGCCTCACGCGCCAAATCGAGCCCCGCGAGCACACACGCTTCCTTCGCCAGGAAATGACCTTCCCCATGAAGATTCGCCGACACGATGGAATCCGTCGTCACATCACCGGTTCCAATGTCTTCTTTGAGGAACGATTTCATCAGTTCCCCGATTTGAATTTCTGTGAAAGAAAGGGACATATGACGGAACGGCAAGAGCGCTGTTCCCACTTAACAAAGGATGATCCATTAATCGATTCAAGTCGATCGGCGCCAACAAAGGCCAATGTCTAGCCAATTTACTTCACCAGGAATTGCTTCACCGCCTCCACTATTCTCTCAGCATCAATGACGTCCTGACGCGCCTCAGCCTCACTTATTCCAACTATCGAATCGTAATCTCCGCTTTGTCGATCTTCAAACAGCCGTGTCAATACCGTAGTGAATTCCTTAGGAAATTTCCCCGTGTGAACGAAGTGTTGATTGAACATGCCAATCAATCGGCTGTGTGAAG
>CAZIDA010000017.1:7790-13632 GCA_964537865.1 uncultured Acidobacteriota bacterium | reverse complement strand
TTCCCCGTGTGAACGAAGTGTTGATTGAACATGCCAATCAATCGGCTGTGTGAAGAATAGGCCTTGCCATCCGAGAGATGCAATGCGCTGATAGCATGGAACACACTGTAGTACGCACGGGAAGCAGCATCACCCCATGCTTGAGAATCCAAAAGAATTTGTGCAGACCGGAGCTTTTGCTCGGCCTGCAGAATCATCGCTTGGCATTGTGGCTTCATAGCGTGCGGCTTTCTTTCGCAATGTTTATGCCCAAAGGAAAACGCTTCGAGCCTTCCCATTCGGACTCACTTCGGAGCAAGCTTGAAATCAAGACGCCGTATCGATCCATCAGCGACACTTCGATCTCCAAAATTGCCGCACGGACGTCAGGGGTCCTTCGGTCCACGATGACAAGCATGTCATAATCAGAATCTTCCGATGCATCGCCTCGCGCTCGCGAACCGAACAGGCGAACCTCTCGCAACGAAAGACCTAGACGCTCTCTCAATTCTCGAGCGAATTCCTGAGAAATTGTGTCCATTTCAATCAACGACTCATCTCCAGCATCCGGGTAATCGGCTTCAACGCGCGGAGGCGGAGGTCTTCCTCCATCGTGATTTCGGGCGTCTTGTCGCGCATCGCCAAGTACAACTTCTCCATCGTGTTCAACTTCATGTGTGGACACTCGTTGCAAGCGCAGCCGCTATCCGGGGGCGCAGGAATGAATACCTTCTCAGGCGCCGCCTTCTCCATCTGATGGATGATTCCAGGCTCGGTGGCAATGATGAATTCCTTCGCCGGGCTCGCGAGTGCAAACTTCAGAATGGAAGTGGTGGAGCCGATGTGATCGGCCAGCTTCAACACCGACTCCTCACATTCGGGATGCGCCAACACAAGCGCATCAGGGTGATGGACCTTCAGTTGAACGATCTTCTTCTCAGAAAAAATCACATGGACTTGGCAAGTGCCCGGCCAGAGCACCATCTCCCGACCGGTCTTTCGAATCAAATACCGGCCCAAGTTTTGATCGGGCGCAAAAATGATTTTGCGGTCCTCTGGAATCTGCCGAATGATCTTCTCCGCGTTCGACGAAGTGCAAATCACATCGCTGAGCGCCTTCACTGCCGCCGAACAATTGATGTAACTGATCACTACATGGTCCGGGTGACGATTCCTAAAGAGCGCGAATTGATCGGCCGGGCAACTATCCGCCAACGAGCAACCCGCTTTCAAATCCGGAAGAAGCACCAGCTTCTCCGGGTTGAGAATCTTGGCCACTTCTGCCATGAAATGAACGCCGGCGAACACAATCACTTCGGCTTTTGTTTCGGCGGCCTGTTGCGCGAGTTGCAGGCTGTCTCCAATGAAATCGGCGACATCCTGAATCTCCGACTCCTGGTAATAATGCGCCAAGACGACGGCATTCAGTTCCTTCTTAAGGAGGTCGATCTCTCGCGCAAAATCCAAATCGATGTCGAGCGGCGTACTCATTCCTTGTTTCCTCATCGTTCAAAAATCAGATTATTCTACCACACCGCACAGCCGATGAGCCGCTACGGCGCAAACTGCCCATGACAGAATGGTACTCTATCGCTTACCGCTGATGGCCATAGGCAACGAAAACCCCAGTTTCCCAGAGCCTGCATTCTGGTCCCTGACCTCTATTCAGCTCTTGTTAATCCCCCAAAAACCACTATCTCCGATGCAAGAAACTCTGATAGCATTGGTCTACAAAGGTGAAGCACGCAGGGCGTACATCATGGGCGTAAAGATGGAGACGATGCTAGGGGAGGTGCATTCCGAGTTTGAGCGGATTTACGGACAGCGGTTGGAAGAGATGTTGCTCTTTGGTTCGAATGCGCGAGGCGACGCGCTTCCCGGTTCTGACGTGGATTTATTGGTGGTTTTGAAGGGGGAAGTGAATCCTGGCGATGAGATTTCCCGCTCCGGCCAAATTACCGCTCAACTCTCACTCAAATATGATGTTGTTCTGTCCTGCACTTTTATCTCGGCGTCACGGTTTGCTCTCGATAACAGCCCTCTACTTCTCAACATCCGGCGCGAGGGATTGAGGCTATGACCTCGGATCAGGCCGCGTTACTTGCAAAGTCAGAGAACAGTTTGAAAGCGGCCCGGCTCCTGACCGCGGAAGGATTCCACGACTTTGCCGCCTCGAGAACTTATTACGCGATGTTCTATGTCGCGCAGGCCTTCCTGCTCCGAGAGAACGTAGCCTTTTCAAAACACTCCGCTGTCATTGCGGCGTTTGGACAACAATTCGTCAAGACCGGCCTCGTGGCGGAGCGATTTCACCGGTATCTCATCGAAGGCGCGGACCTTCGCAACATCAGCGATTACGACATCCGGTCGGGCCTTTCTCGCGACGATGTAGAAATCCAAATGAGCCGAGCTGAAGAATTCCTCTCCTTGGCTCTGCAGTTTCTTTAGAATCTGCCCCCCTCCTTTATGTCCATGCTCTTTTTTTTGGTCTTGCGATGTTTGGGTAGTCGGGATTCGCCCGCCTTTGGGCGAATCCCGGACCTGGCCGACGTGAAAGACACATTCCAGTTATCGAGATCGATGGGATGTCCGGCCCCGAGGCGTCGGGGCCGGCCACGACACCAATTCTCACGCCCTTGAGCGCCCCGATCCATCGAGGCATGCGCGACTGCCCGCTGATCTCTGGTCTTTCGATCTTCCACAATCCTTTTTTGCTTTGTCAACGGACATTGTAATATAGTTTGTGTATGAAGAGTTTTGGGGGTGGAGAAATGATGGACAGGATTGGCGTCAATCCGAAAATACATTTTGGCAAGCCTTGTGTCACGGGTACCCGCATTACCGTTCAGAGTGTTCTCGAACTGCTCGATGCGGGTCTCTCGTTTCAAGAGATCATTCAAGATCATTACCCTGAGATCGCAATTGAAGATATCCGTGCTTGTGTCCAAATCGAACCGAATGGGCACAGAATGCGCCGCTTAACCGCAAAATGAATCAACCCCCAGACGAAAAGGACGAAACAGAACTCTCTCCCCCTCACACCCCACACCTCGTACCTCACCGGCGCGCTCCGTACGCTGAAGGATGGACGAGACAGATCCGCCAATCCGCCAAAGACCCGGTGGACGCAAGCGAAAACCTGTGGACCTTTGGCCTCACACCTCGCACCTGTCTCACGACCAAACAGACTGTTTCTCCCTGGCCCCTGGTCCCTGACACCCGACACCTGTTCTCCCATCCGACACAAGGTCGGCGGACCTTTGACTAGATAGACAAGGCAGGCCAGATCGACTAAAATCCCTCCATGGACAAAGCGCTTTCCCGCAGTCTCGTTGCTGAAATTCGCGCGGCGGCCCCGGGCGTGGTGGCCATTTACGCCTATGGCTCCCAGATCAACGGGAACGTCCACCCCGAGAGCGATCTGGATATCGCGCTACTCATGCCGCCGGGACAAGGTGTTCCGAGTCAAGTCCTCCTCCAACTTCAGGGTAACTTGGAATCCTTAGCCGCTTGCCCAGTGGACGTCTCCGTGCTGGATCTGAGGTCGTCTCTGGTCCACTGTCAGGAAGTGGTGACGGGTGGAGAGCGTCTCTTTGTGGCCAATGAAGCGGCGGTCGCCGACTTTGAAATGCAGACTCTTTCCTTTTATGCGCGCCTTTGTGAGGATCGGGCGCCTGTTCTCCAGGCCTATATCGCGGAGCATTCGCATGGTCGATAGTCGACCGCACCCGGACGATGTCATGTTCAACAAGGCGGCCATCATTGAACGCTGCTTGCGGCGGGTGGCAGAAGAATATTCAAACGATCCTTCCCGGCTCCAGAATTACACCCACCAGGACGCCATCCTATTGAATCTGGAGCGGGCCTGCCAAGCCGCCGTTGATTTGGCGATGAGGGTGGTGGCCCGTGACCATCTGGGTATTCCTCAGAGCAGCGCGCAAGCGTTTGATTTACTCTCTCAAGCCGGCCGAATTGGCCCGGAACTGTCCGGGAAGATGCGCGCTCTGGTGGGATTTCGAAATGTTGCCGTACATCAGTATCAGACTCTGAAGCTCGACATCCTGCTCCAGATTATTAAAACCAGCCCCGCCGACCTCATCGCATTTTGCGCCAGCCTCGGCTTGAGGATCACCTGAGGCCTAGTAGCTTTGGTAGCTCGCCCTTCGTTCGCCGCGGCGAACGAGAGGCAGGGCTTTTGCCGGCAATATTCACAAACCTTGCGTGTCAAGCACGGTTCTCGTATCTGCTCGCACCAGCCGCTGCCTTCGTCCCCAAAAGCGGACTCGGCATCGCCACCAACCGCGCCCCCGTCGGACGCAGCTGCCGAGCGAATCCGCCACCCCCCGGCAGACGGAAGCGCAGACCGATTGTCCCTGCCCTCTTTCCCCTTGACGGATATGCACGTTTAGTGCATATTGTGATGCATGAGAACCACGCTGAATATCGATGATGATCTGCTGTATCGGGCCTCGCATTTGACCGGGATCAAAGAGAAGACCCGGCTGGTCAAGTTGGGACTGCAGGCCATTATTGCACGCGAAAGCAGCCGCCGCTTAGCCGCGCTCGGTGGAACGGAAAAAAAACTCTCTCCCATTCCACGCCGTCGGTATCCCCGGTCATGATCCTGGTGGACACTTCGGTCTGGGTGGCCCATCTGCGCAAAGGTGACTCCCACTTGAGCGCCCTGCTCTCGGATGGCGAGGTCGCTTGCCACCCTCATGTTATTGGGGAACTGGCGTGCGGGCATCTTCAAAACCGAAAGGAAATTCTTTCCCTGCTCCGGAATCTGCCGAGCCTCCCCACGATTGATCTCGAAGAACTCCTCACATTCGTCGAAAGCAATCGTTTGTTCGGCTCAGGGATTGGTTTTGTGGACGTTCACCTGCTGGCCTCTGCAAAACTGTCCGGGCTTCCACTCTGGACACTCGATCAAACCCTGCAGTCGGTTGCCAGGCGGCTGGGTCTTAATTATCTCTCTTGAGGAGGCCGCCGCTCAGGGTCTCCGCCGCTGTGGACGACAAACGGAACATCAGAATCACTGAATAGACTGTCCGCCCCCTCACACCTGGCACCCGACACCTGTTTTCCCCGACCGAACTCATGCTCTACGATTTTTTGCAGTTTGGGGCAGGGTCGTAATCAGCGCGCGAAGCACCGCATTCACTGCCTCAGGTGTTTTGAAAACCTTCGAAAGGTCAGGGTCGAGAACGACGACGAGGCGGTCTTTCCCCGCAGCGAAACGATTCGGGCGCGCTTTGCGGTAATCGAAATGGTATTCGCGGCGAATGTCGTCCGCACTGGTCATATGTGTTTTACGAGTAAATACCCTCTGCATATTCCTTGTGTTCCTTTCTAGTCGCCTCCCGTGCGCTGAAAATACGAATGCAGTTTTCAGCATGTTCGGTAAAGAAGACAAGCAGCAATCTGCCCTGGTTCGACTGACCAACAATGATTTCTCAGTGTTCCTGCTTCGAGTGGTCTTCATCGTCGAAGATAGCTGCTAATGGGTCATCAAATACAGTGCTCGCTTCTTCAAAACTGACCTTATGCTTCTTGAGATTGGACGCGGCTTTGACCTTATGCCATTCGAAGCTTATATCCATGTTCTCTGTTCAATCCTTGAAAACCGTTGGCTGAACTTGCACCTGCCAATTATACACACAACTCCGCCCCATGGGTCCTGGGTCTTTCTCTGCGTTTCCTCTGCCCGCCGCGGCGGGCGCCTCTGCTTAGCTAGCTTCGAGACTTTTGCTTTTCTGGCAGAATTTTCGGGTCGCAACGATGTGACCACGAGTTCCATTTGGCCGCGGCCCCAGGCCGCTCGGCGGTGAGTCCCCTTCACCCACAAAAAAAGCCCTGAATA
>CAZIDA010000017.1:0-7690 GCA_964537865.1 uncultured Acidobacteriota bacterium | reverse complement strand
ATCCGCCACAAACCCGGCGGACCTTCGGCGAGATAGACCAGATAGACGAGATAGACTAGACAGACGAGACAGACTAGACAGACGAGACAGACGTTCTTCATCCCGCACTCAACCCCGCCCTCTCCCTCCGATACCCCGTAAACCGACCAAACCGATCCTCCTCGCATCCTCTCGCACTTGCCGCTGCCTCCGCAAAACCGCGGAGGCATCGCTACCAAACCCGCTCTGGTAGCCCGCTCTGATTTTTAGGGCGCGACTCTTGCCTGCAAAATTCATGAATCTCGCGGCTTCGGCGCGTTCCTCGCGTCCGCTCGCAGGCTTCGTTCTATCGAACTGCAAGTCTGGCCCAAGCAAGAACTTGCTCCGCTAACCGAATGGCCTCATCCACATCTTCGCTACTTATCGCTCCCGAGTATCCCGGATAACGAGCTTCAACCGCATAAGGAGTCAATAATCCAACTTGACCGATCTCCGCCGGGATCGCTATGCCGCATTGCTCCACGATCTCCAAAATCTCTTCCAAGTCGTGTGTCAAAGGAAAATCGACACGACCGGCCAAAAGAATTGCCTTCAGCGCCTTTTCGACAGTCTGTTGGGCATGAAAACAAATCTGCTCCGGCAGGACATCCTTTTGATCTCGCCCGGTTCGGGCTAGGCTCAAATCGCTTTGGGCATGGACGAACCATTCTGCGGGTGAACCCGGAAGTCGTCTGTTATTAGGAGGATTCATACACCACCCTGCCGTTTCTTATGGCCTCTCGATAGATCATTCCCGGAGCTTCGGCCAGCTCCTGGAAACGGCTCTCCTGAATGACCAGGATATCCATCGGCATCGAAATCCCCCTCAGGCAGCGGCGGATTCTCACGCTTTCTTTCCGGGCATTCTCTATCTCGTCGCCCGTGACGACCAAAATATCAACATCACTGTCGGGCCGAATTTCCCCTCGAATGTAGGAACCGAAGATCACCACTTTACGCGGGCGACTCACTTGCAGAATCCGCTCAATGGCAGCGTTAACTTTTTGAGGAGTGATTTTCCAATCAGTTGTCAATTTGATCCTCCCTCCTCGCCGACTGAGTACAAATAACTGCGTGAAGAACCCGGTGTGGTTTGAAACACCGGCTACGGCTGCATGCGCCCAACATATTACACTACCACACACTGCGGTGCGAAACGCTTTTGTCGAAGCGCCCCCTTCACCCACAAAAAAAGCCCTGAATACCTTCCAGAGCTTCCACTGACCTACCGCTAAAGCGGGTCGACGAGACAGATCCGCCACAAGGCCGGCGGATGTACCATCGGCCACAAACCCGGCGGACCTTCGGCGAGACAGACGAGACAGACGAGATAGACGAGACAGACGTTTTTCATCCCGCACTCAACCCCGCCCTCTCCCTCCTATACCCCGTAAACCGACCAACCCGATCCTCCTCGCATCCGCTCGCACTTGCCGCTGCCTCCGCAAAAACCACGGAGGCATCGCTTACCAAACCTGGCGCTCGCACTTGCCCGCAATCCGAAATCCCCAATCGGCAATCCCTTCACTCGCGCGCAATCGCAAATCAGCAATTCTTCCCGTTCCCCCAGCCCCGTTCAAGTGGGTTTGGCTTCTCCGCAGCCCCGTTCAGGGGACTTGGTCTGTCCCAGCCGACCGGTTTACCGGTGGGAAAACAAAGCCCCAACCCCCCCGAATCAAACGTTTTCCCTCCAGGCCCCGTTCACGGGGCTTGGTCTTCCCGCCCCGCCGATTCATCGGCGGGCCTGCCCAAACACATCTTCAAAAATGGAAAATGGAGGCCTGGCCCGGGCACTAAAACTAAAATCCCTCTGGCCAGCGGCGGGCGGCGTGCAGCACAGCCAGAACCTCTACCTGCTCGTAGCGGACGCGGTACGGGACGACAAAGGGCGTTCCCGCAATGATGAGTTCGCGCGTCCCTTCCACTCGACCGTTACGACCGAGTTGAGGGTGCTGCTCCAACGCTTCGATTCCCAAGAAAATTCGTCGGATCAATCTCTCGGCCGAGGTCGGGCTCTCCGCGACAACATATTCATAGGCGGCCTTCAGGTGACTGACCGCCAGAGGTGTCCAACGCAGCTTCACGGGTGTCGCCGCCAGCGACCGGCCATCTCCTTGACTCTCCGATGGTCGATCAACTGGCCGTCGTCAGCCTGCCTCAGGCTTGCCTTCACCTGCGCGATCTGCCACTGCTGAACATCGAGGTAGGCCGCCACAGCTTCGTTGAGCAAATAGCTCCGATCGCGTTCGAGCGCCTGAGCCAAGGTGTCGAGAGTGCTCACTTTGTCCGAATCTAAACGAAAGCTCACCGTTTGCTTATCCATGTGACGGGATTATACACTACATGACAATGTAATACACGTTCTCCTTAACAACTCTGCGTTCCCTCTGCCCGCCGCTGCGCCTCGGCGGTGAGTCCCCTTCACCCACAAAAAAAGCCCCGAATTCCCGGAGCTTTTCTCCCCATACAGAGAGATTACCTCTGATCTCTGCAGATCTCTGCAGCCCGCTTGACGAATCACGGGAAATGGGCTAGAAAGGCGGAACGGGATGGAGAAACGACCGCGGGGAGATCAGAGCCATGACAGACCAACAACTCCTTGAACGAATTATCCTGAATCCCAGGGTGATGGTGGGGAAGCCGGTCATTCGAGGAACGCGCTTGACCGTTGAATACATTCTAAATCTATTGGCCCATGGGGCTACGGCGGCAGAGATTATCAGCGAATATCAAGGGCTGACCCCGGAAGACATCCAAGCCTGTTTTCTCTTCGCCACCAAATCTCTGGAGAACACGACCTTCATGCCGCTGGCAACGGAGACAGCTTAAATGCGGTTTCTGGTGGACGAGTGTAGACTTGTTTCCCGGCCGAATAGACCGAATCCGCCAATCCCCCAAAAACCCGGGGGACGCAAGCGAACCCCGGCGGACGCAAGCGCAGACTGAATAGACCGAACAGACTGCTTCTTCCGTGTCGAATCAATAATCACATCTCCCGGCGCGTTGCCTTAAACGAAAAATGGAAAATGGAGCTCTGACCCGCGCATCTGCATCCGGATGTACCATCCGCCACAAACCCGGCGGACCTTCGGCGAGATAGACGAGATAGACGAGATAGACGAGACAGACGTTCTTCGTATGTAGCGTTACCTGGGGGTAATCTCAAGAACGCCCGCGGCATAATCAATCAGGGTTCGAAAACGTTGCAAGAAACTCAGTCCCAACAACCCTTCAATGCCGGCGATCTCCGGGATGTCATGACAGATGGTATCCACCGATTCAGCTCGGAGTTCAGCAATGTCAATAGCGCCTACGGTGATTAAGGGAGCCTCAATCACACCGTTTGCGGTTACAATAGGCATACGGCGCGCAGAGACGGCGGGGTCGTATCCGATGTCCTTTGCCACATCCCATGCAATCACCGTATAAACCGCGCCAGTGTCCAGGATCATATCGGTCTCACGGACGCCGGTCGGACCAGAAATCTGCACGCGCCTGAGGAGGATCGGGCTGCCCAGGGGAGATCGCATCAGAGAATCACCGCATAGCCCGGTTTGACGACGGGGCCGGCAAACGTAACATAGGCCCGCGCTGTCTCCTTCTCTCTGAGTTCCCTGTGTAATTCTCTACGATCTGGATGGTGAGCAATCACCTGACCCAGCCACTCCCCAGTCGCCGTTTCTTCTGTAACGAGGAAAGCCAGCCACTGCCCAACATATTGTCGTTTGGCTTCTTCGAGGCTCACCTTTTCCATTTTGCTGCATCCTTTCCAATCAGGTCATTGGATTCACCCTTGTCGCCATGATAACACATTTTGGTCGGATAGGTAGTTGCTAGTGATTTTTTGGTAGTGGGTCAGTTTGAGTGTGGCACGCGCATCTTGCGCGTGAATCACGGGCCAGAGGCCCGTGCCACCTTTGAAATTGACCCACTACCGATTTTTTGGAGAGGTGATTCCTGGCAAAGAGATTGCCGCGACCGGGCCAATGACTTCTCTACTGTCTTTGAAGTATGATGTGGTCATTTCGTGCACTTTTGTATCTGCGACACGGTTCGCCGGCGAAAATACTCCGCTGCTGCTTAATATTCGGCGTGAAGGGCTGAGGCTATGACCCCTGACCAAGCGGCATTGCTTGGAAAGGCGGAAAGCAGTCTCGAGGCGGCCCGATTCCTGGGGGAACGGGGATTCTACGATTTTGCGGCTTCAAGGGCTTATTACAGCATGTTTTACTCGGCGCAGGCCTTCCTTTTTCAAGACTCCTCCGCGTTCTCCAAGCACTCGGCCGTTATCGCAGCCTTTGGACAACGATTCGTGAAGACGGGCCTTGTGCCGGAACATTTCCACCGGTTTCTCATCGCATGTCAGGCAAGGTTCTCGCGCCCGCTCGCACCAGCCGCTGCCTTCGTCCGCCATTGGCGGACTCGGCATCGCTGCCAGACTTTGGAGTGCGCCGGCGGCGGCGGCGCTTTAGATTGCCGAGCAGAATAAATAACGCCGCATTTCTGGCAGCCCGCACGAAAGTCCGCGGCGGACAAAGGCAGTGTTACCAAACCTTCCGCGCCGATCCGTGTTATCCGTGGTCCATTCTTCGCTTCTCACAATCATCATCCTCCCAAAAAGCCAAAAGCCCCGAATCTCACCGGGGCTCCTACCGGCCTATCAGTAATGGGTCTCGACGATGATCAACAACAATTACTTTGACCGGCGTGTCGCCTCAAAGGAAAAATGGACAATGGAGATTTGGCCCGCTCATACTTGCAAGAAATGGATTCTGGAGACTTGACTTCGGCAGGGCGCGCAGCCGCCAGGCCCGCTTGCAAGCATGATCAAGAATGATATAATCCAAGCGAGAAAAGCGACATGGCATTCATTGCGAGTGATCGCACCCTGGAAAGGAAAGCGATGAACACTTTGAAGATTCTAGTGCCCATGGAGAAGATTCAGGAGTTCTGCCGCCGACACCACATCCGCCGACTCGCCATTTTCGGCTCGGCACTGAGGAACGATTTTCGTCCCGACAGTGATCTTGATGTGTTGGTCGAGTTCGAGCCGGGGCATGTGCCGGGCTTGGCATTTTTCGGGATGCAGGCCGAACTAACCGCCACATTGAGGCGCCCGGTGGACTTGAACACACCCCAGTTCCTGAGTCCCCATTTTCGCGAGCAAGTGCAAGAAGAGGCGCAGGTGATTTATGACCAAGCGTGAAGCGCATGTTCGTTATCACCACATGCTCGACAATGCGCTTAAAGCCCGTGCACTGACACAAGGCAAGAGACGCGAGGATCTGGACACAGAATGGGTTGACACGCTAGCCCTCGTCCGTTTGCTGGAAGTAATCGGCGAAGCGGCGAATCGCGTCCCCACCGCGGAGCAAACTCTGCATCCTGAATTTCCCTGGTCACAAATCATTGGTTTGCGCAATCGTTTGATTCACGGATACGACGCGATCGATTTGGATATTCTTTGGCAGATCGTCAGCCAAGACCTCGGTCCGCTGATCGAATCACTTGAAGCGATTGTCGCCGGCAGTTGACGCGACCTGAACTTGATCCTCTGCGGCACGGTTGGCATCAGCACCAAAAAACCAAAAGTCCCGAATTTCCCCCACGGCCTTTACCGGCTTATGTGCACGGGGTTGGACGAGATAGACCTGATTACCCGACAACTTCAGAAGCTCTTTCCCCCACTTCCAGCTTGAACCCCGCCTTCTGCGCATCGTCGTAAAACATCTTGACCGTTTCCAATGAAAACTCGCTCAAATCCTTCCCGACCAGCGGAAGTTTCTTCAAAACGTCATTGGTTACGGTAATGATATGGCATCCCACCGCATCCGCCTGGAAGATATTGAGCAGCTCTCGCGGGCTCGCCCAGATCAACTCCAGGTTCGGATACGGTCGCAAAAGCTCCACCGCGGCGGCCATGATCGGCATCGGATCGCGGCCGGTATCCGCAATTCGACCGGCAAACACGGAGATGGAACAGGACGGCCCACCGGCCAGGCTCGACGACACTTCCCGCACCTGCTCCAGCGTCATCAAGGCAGTCACATTCATCCTTACCCCGGCCTTCGCCAGTCTCATGATCAAGGCACAGGAGGACTCGGCGCGAGTGTTGGTGACAGGAATTTTTACGTAGACGTTCTTGCCCCACGTTGTAATCTCGAGCGCTTGTCGCTCCATCTCATCGAACTCATCCGAGAACACCTCAAAAGAAATCGGGCGATCCGTAATCACAGCCAAGATTTCCTTTGCGAATTCCTGGTAATCGCTGACACCCGCCTTGCGCATTAATGTCGGATTCGTTGTGAAGCCCTTGATGAACGGCTCCCGGTACATCTCGAGCATGCTTGCTTTGTCGGCCCCATCCGCGTAGATTTTCACCTTCAGATTTCCAATCGTCCCCATAACGACTCCTTTCGAGATTCATCCCTTGAAAGGATCCACTCCACGGCCTCTGATATTGATTCCACGCGTCTATCCGGGGAATTCCTCAACTTCTCATCATACTCGTAATCAATGAATACCGTCGTACATCCCGCATTGCGGCCTGCTTCTACATCTCTCCATCGATCTCCAATCATGAAGCTGGCATGGAGATCAAGGTCATGCTCTTCTGCTGCGTTGATCAGCATCCCCGGTTTAGGCTTTCGACAGAAGCAGCCATCTTGGTCGTCATGGTAGCAAACGCAAAACGAATCGATGGGAAGCCCCTGTTCCATAAGCTCATTGTGTATTGCTTCCACTTCTTGTTGCGTCCGGGTCCCTCGAGCCACATCGGGCTGATTGGTCGCAACGATCAAAAGAAAGCCCGAGCCACGGAGGCGATTCAACGATCGAGCTACGTCCGGCAGTAATTGAAGGTCAGCCGGTTTGCCTATTGAAAAAGGCTTCCCATTTCGTACGACGGTGCGGATGAGGACGCCGTCACGATCCAGGAAGACCGCTTTCTTCTTTACGTGATTGATTCCCATTTCGTGGGAGCTGATTTGAGGAAGGGATGCGAAACCAACAAGTGCCAAATCACTGCCTGGAAAGCTTCCGTGTGGGGGGTGACGCTCTCAGGATTGACAGTGGGTATAATGATGCAAGCGTCAGCAACTTGTTTCGTATAACCGCCGTCTCGGCCGACGATGCCGAACACCTTCGCGCTGACCTTCTTCGCAAACTGCAGCGCGTTGACTAGGTTAGGACTGACGTTCTTTTCGAGATTTCCACCCCCGACGGAGAAGACAAACACCCCATCATTGGATTTCAGACGGCTGCCCTTCAGCCATTCGACAAACACGCTGGCCCAGCCTTCATCATTTGTCCGGGCGGTCAATTCCGACACATTGTCCGTGGGAGCGTACGATTCAATCCCTGCCAACTTGCGAAAGTCATTCACTGCGTGAGAACAATTCGCAGCGCTACCTCCAACACCCAGAAAAAACAATCTCCCGCCACAATCTCGAATATTGACCAAATTCTCCACGAGCCGATCAATAGAGCCTTGATCGATTTGAGCGGTGATTCTTTCGACCTCGCTCAAATGTTGGGCCGTGTAAGTCATCGTTCTCGTAAAAAGGGTTTTTGTAGTCCCCGGCGCGTTCTTAAGCCGGGGACGTTTTCTTTGACAGGTATGTGTCCGGTTGGGGATGGTCCGACGCTTGCGAATTAGAATGAGTGTGACGCG
>CAZIDA010000016.1:0-16467 GCA_964537865.1 uncultured Acidobacteriota bacterium | reverse complement strand
AAAGTGAGCTGAACGCACAATATGTTCCCTCGTCACAGGGTAGAATCACATTTATAGAAGCGACGTTGCCTTATCCGGTAACCTGCAAAATCTCTTAGGCGGAGACGGCGAAGCAAGGATCCATCCACCAAGCGTTTAAGCTCCACAATGGTGGTTGGGGCCAGATTGATGGAAAATGTTCTGTGCCTCTTGAGTCAATGACGATAATGATAAGAAGGAAGTTGATAGCAGCCCAATGTAGAAGAGAGGAGAGAGGATCAGGCGCTTGTTGGGCACTGCAGTGGGGTGCAATGAGTGTCCTCCGTCTGCGCTAATGGCCATTGAAATGCTCGTAACCATGAAGTGAAGAGACTCTCCCATGATCAGGGAATAGTGATCAAGCAACCTGACATTAAGAGCAGTCCAAGCTATGGAGGCAGCGCGGCGTCATCCACAAAATGTAGCGCAGGCGAATGATCGCTTCTCCCGAGCTCCGTAATTGCGCGAATCTCTGAACCTTCTATAGCAATGGAGACTCAACCCTGGTTTTATGGATTCTCGTCCCTAAACCAAGCTCAATGAAACAAGCCATGCATCGAAAAACGAACAAATCTACTGCCGCAAGGGTCTTGGAGGAGCCGCGTGAGAGAACGCTTGTTCACATTCCCATTGTTCACACGCTGGCCGACATGGGAGCGCTGGGCCAGACGGTATATCGATTGAAAATTGAGAAATTAGGTCAAGAAGGCTGGGAGCGCAATGTAAATCAGGTCGAGCGATTGTGGACCGACATCGAACAGACGATCCAGAGGTTAGCGCTTCCCCGCGAACGAGTTCGTCTTTATCAAGATGGGTTACCGGTTTGTGGCAGCGAGTTGGAGATTGTCACTGAACTCGCAAGGGCGGGCAGTCGAAACCATCAACTGCTGCTTCGTCTCAGAGAGAAGGGCGCCACGATCATGGGGACGGAATCTTCCGATCTCTTAGTCGAAGAATATCAACTCATCAAGGAAGTCTTTGCTTCGAACAAACAACGAGTCTCGGACCGGAAGGACTCACCGCGGAATGCATTGAGAGACTCTTTGCTGAAGCGGCGTGATCAATTCATTGCCTGTCGGATCAACGGCACTCTTCTGTCAGGCGAAACAGGTGTGCTCTTTCTGGGGGTGCTCCACTCGGTCGAGGCTTGGCTCGACAAGGACATTCGAGTGGTTCGTCGAATTCATCAGTATTTTGAGGCTGGGGAGTAAACAATGGCGACGCATACTGGAAGCAAGATTCTTATTGTGGACGACGAAAAAGATATTTGTACGCTCCTCTCAGAATTTATGAAGAATGAGAATCTGGAACCGGTTGTGGCTTATACAGGAGAAGCCGCCCTGGAGAAAATCCGTACCGAACAGCCCGATGCCCTGTTTGTAGACATCAAGCTGCCGGATACGGATGGTATGCAGATTCTGAAATCAGCAAAGGATCTGGACCAGGATCTCCCTGTCATCCTAATGACGGGCTACCCAGAAGTTCGGCAGGCAGTTGCAGCGATGCGGGGTGGCGCCCATGATTACCTCGTGAAACCCCTCAAACACCATGAGGTAGTGCGCGCCGTGCTGCGCGCGTTGAACGAACGCGCGCTCAAGCGCAAGGTGCAGCGCCTGTCCTCCCAGATAGAGGATGCAGCTTCCCTGCGTGAATCCATGGGACCGAGCAGCGCCGTCGGCCGCCTGATTGCGGACGTTAGTCGAGTGGCCAAGAGTGACTTCAGCACCCTCATCCTGGGAGAAACCGGAACGGGGAAAGAACTTGTCGCTCACGCTATCCACCAGCTCAGCCCACGATGCAAGGCTCCGTTTATGGCCGTGGATTGCGGAGCCATCCCAGAGACACTGCTGGAAAGCGAACTGTTTGGACACGAGAAAGGAGCCTACACCGGCGCAGATAAACAGCGGGTTGGAAAGTTTGAACTGGCTTGTGGCGGGACCCTGTTTTTGGACGAAATCTCCAATATGCCTCAAGGCTCACAAGCCAAGCTTCTGCGCGCGTTGCAGGAGAAGGCGATTTACCGGATCGGAGGCACCCAGGCCATCAATATGGATGTGCGAGTTCTTGCCGCCAGCAATCAGAACCTAGAACTCGTGTCAGAGGGGGAGTCGTTGCGCCGAGATGTCTACTTCCGATTGAACGAATTCACCATGTTAGTTCCGCCCCTGCGGGAGCGGAAGGAGGACATCTTGTACCTGGCTAAGCGGTTCATGGACATCGCGAACCACGAATTACAGAAGAAGGTTCGACACTTTTCACAATCGGCGGCTGATGCGTTGCTTTCATTTGATTGGCCGGGGAATGTCCGGCAGCTCCGCTCTGTCATTCGCCGGGCCACGCTTTTAGCGGACGACATCATCACGGAGGATCACCTGGGCGTTGTTTGGATCCCCCATGGACTGAAAGCGCCTGATTTGGGATGCATTTCCACAATGCAGGATCCGTCCCTGAGGGGCTTATCCTTGCGAGAAATCGTGCACCGCAAGAAGGTAGCTGTAGAGCGGGAGATTCTGGCTCAAGCATTGCGGGAAACAGGAGGCAACAAGGCGAAGGCAGCACGCTTGCTTCACATCGATTATAAAACTATTCACTCAAAAATCAGCCAATACGGTCTATCAACGGACTGAAATCATATAAGGAGCCTTATGGTGGAAAAGAGAAAAAATAAGACCTCGCGGAGTGGAATGGAGGGCGGTTTGGGAGGGATGCTGAAGGGCCTGGGAGACCTTGTGGAAAAACTTGGTGAATTGGCGGAATCCAATGGAGAGATTTCCCGAACGGGCGAGATTCACGACGCGGGGAAGCAGTTGCGGGGGATCTATGGATTTACTGTCAAGGTTGGATTGGGCGATCAGGGACCGCGCATCGAACCCTTTGGAAACATCCGTCGGGACTATAAATCCGGCCGGACCGAGGTGCAGGAAGTTCGGGAACCGATGGTGGACGTTTTTGAGGAGCCGGATCATTTGTTGATTTTGGCGGAACTACCGGGCGTCAGCAAGGCAGACATCCACGTCGAAGCCAAGGACGATGTTCTCACGATTGTGGCGGAACACGGAGATAAAAAGTATCGCAAGGAAATTCTCCTGCCGCGCAGCGTCTCGAAAGAGAAGATGCAGATTTCGTGCAACAACGGCGTCCTGGAGATTAAGTTCGCCAAGTAGTCACGCGGAGGAGCAATCATGGGTCCAGAGGGGAAGCCGCTCAAGCTCAGAGTCAGTGAAGCACTCAGTAAAGACGTAGGCCGGGCGTTTGCCCGTGTGGGTCCGGAAGACATGGCCCGATTGCAGGTAGAAGTAGGCGACATTGTGGAGGTGGCCGGAAAAACCAAGACGGTTTGCAAGGTAATGCCGGCTTATAAGGAAAATCGCGGTCAGTCCCGAATCCAACTGGATGGACTGACTCGAGAGAACGCCGGGACGGGACTCGATGAGAATGTAGAAGTGCACCGAATTGCCTGTTCCCCGGCGCAGCGGGTCGTGTTGCTCCCCACCAACATTACGCCCTCCGAGCGGGACCTGGATTATATTGGCAGCCGCCTGGATGGCCTGCCGGTCTTGGCTGAAAACCGCATCCGCGCTGTCCTCTTTGGGGCCCGCTGGGCGGACTTCAAGGTGGAAAGCACAACTCCCAAGGGCCCGGTGCTCATCGATCCGACCACGCAGCTCGTGATCTCCAAAGGTTCACAGGCGCAGGAGAAGATCGATCGCGCGATGACCTACGAGGATATCGGTGGGCTGAAGCCCCATCTGCTCCGAATCCGGGAGATGATTGAACTGCCGCTGCGTTATCCGGAGGTTTTTGAGCGCTTGGGGATTGGCGCGCCTACGGGGGTGCTTCTTTATGGGCCGCCCGGATGCGGGAAGACGCTGATTGCGCGCGCCATCGCACACGAGACCCAAGCGAATTTCTTTTCCGTCAGCGGTCCCGAAATCATCCATAAGTTCTATGGGGAAAGTGAAGCCCACCTGCGAAAAATTTTCGAAGAAGCTAGTCACAGGGCTCCCAGCATTATTTTCTTGGATGAGATCGACGCCATTGCCCCACGCCGCGAACAGGTCTTGGGGGAAGTGGAAAAGCGGGTGGTCGCTCAGTTACTCGCGTTGATGGACGGGCTTTCACAGCGCCGGAAGGTGATTGTTATTGCGGCGACTAACCTGCCTCAAGTCCTCGATCCGGCCCTGCGTCGGCCCGGACGATTTGACAGAGAAATTGCCATTCCCATCCCGGATCGCCATGGCCGGCAGGAGATTTTGGAAATTCACAGCCGCGGTATGCCGTTAGCCGAGGAAGTCGATTTGACTCACCTGGCAGAGATCACGCACGGTTTTGTAGGGGCGGATTTGGAAGCGCTGTGCCGTGAAGCGGCGATGATCTGCCTGCGGCGCATCATGCCGGATGTGGACTTCGGGCTGGCGCGGATTCCATACGATCAACTCGCCCAGCTCGAAGTCGAAATGGACGATTTTATGGAGGCCCTCCAGACGATTGAGCCTTCGGCCATGCGCGAGGTTTTTGTCGAAGTTCCCAATGTGCATTGGGAGGACGTGGGGGGATTGAAGGAAGTCAAAGCGCGCCTTGTGGAAGCCGTCGAGTGGCCACTTCAGCACCCCGACTTGTTCGCTCAGGCGGGGATTCGGCCGCCCCAAGGCATCCTGCTTTACGGTCCCCCCGGCTGCGGGAAAACGCTTCTTGCCAAAGCGGTGGCGAGCGAAACCAAGGTCAATTTCATTTCCGTGAAAGGGCCGGAACTCCTTTCCAAATATGTTGGTGAATCTGAAAGAGCCGTGCGGGAAATCTTTCGCAAAGCGCGTCAGGCGGCGCCCTGCATTATTTTCTTCGATGAGATCGATGCCCTGGTCCCCCGGCGGAACTCAGGCACGGCGGATTCGCACGTGACGGAGCGCGTGTTGAGCCAGTTTCTTGCGGAACTGGACGGGGTCGAAGAACTGAAGAAAGTCTTGGTACTCGGCGCCACCAATCGGCTGGACATTCTAGATGCCGCTATCCTCAGGCCCGGGCGGTTCGACGAAATTTTGGAGATTGAGCTTCCTGACGAAGCCGGACGGCGTGAGATTTTCAAAGTGCAATTGCATAAGAAACCTCTTGGCCCGGGGGTGAGTATCGAGACGTTGGCTTCTCGGTCCGTCGATTTCAGTGGCGCTGACATTAGTTCAGTTTGTAGTCGGGCCGCGCTGCGGGCCATTCGGCGGGCTGTCAACAGCCTTACGGCGGCCTCGTCTAAGAAGGTCCAAGTGGTCATCGAGGCCGGCGACTTAGAAGATGCATTGCAACAGATTCGCTCATAGACTTGCAAGAAGGATGGCTGACGGATGGCGAAAAAGAACGGTACGGCACTTTATCTTTTTTGCTTTGCTCGCACGAGGCTCGTAGGAGAGTTACACAGCTCCGGCGTGAACGGTCAACACCGCCTTTCGGTGTTTCAGGATTCACCGGAGCTGTGTGCAGTATTATCCGAAGTCGCGCGAGAGGATTTTTGCGGCGCCGCGGCGGAACTTCGCATGCAGCAACTTTCATGGGTGGGCCCCCGCGCGTTCAATCACGAAGCCGTGGTGGAAGAAGTAATGGCGCGTTCTCCAGTACTGCCGGTGCGTTTTGGGACGCTGTTCTCGACGCCCGAGGCAGTGAAAGAATTCTTGGATGAACACCGGAGAACTATCATTCAATTTCTGGATCAAGTTACTGACCAATGGGAATGGTCGGTGAAGGGATTGGTGGTTCGTCGGCAGGCGCAGCCCATGCCGATGTCAACGAGTCTGGCCTTACAGCAGGAACAGCTAACCACGCTGACCCCGGGAAGGCGTTATTTCGCGGAACAGCGCATCCGACAGGAAATGGAAAAGGAATTTGACCGCTGGCTCAATCAAACGTGCCACAAAGTAGCGGGTGATTTACGCAGTCATGCTTCGGATTTCCGCGAATGTGACCCGCTCACATGGGAGCCTAAGGAAAGCGGGAGTGAGGAGGTGCTGAATTGGGCCTTCTTGCTGCCGAAGAATGCGAGCACCGCCTTTCGGGAGTGCATCGAACACGCAAACGCAGATCACGGACCAGACGGGTTGCTCTTTGAAATGTCTGGACCATGGCCCCCGTATCATTTTGTTCCTGCTCTGTCGACGAATTCCTCTTCATGAGTTATTTGCTTTACTGCATCTTTCACCATCCTTTGCAGCCGGGTATCGAGATGACGGCTGGTGTCGGCGGCCAACCGGTATTCGCCGTGAGGCATGAACGGCTGTGCGCTGGACTCTCGGAACTTGGGAAGCCGAACTCATCTCCTGACCTTACCACGATTCTCGCGTTTGAAAGAATCGTAGAATCCATTCATCGTTGCCAAACGGTAATTCCCATACGTTACGGGTGTGAGGTTGAAGATCCGGCTGATGCCGTCAGACTGTTGGGAGCGCATTACCATGAATATGGCGCGCTTCTCCATGATCTCGACGGGTTGGCGGAAATGAGTATTCAAATTCTTTCCTATGATCCCGCCTCGGGAGACGAAACCTATTCCACCACCCTGGCGCCAAAACCATTTCTCTCCGCTGAGTCGGGCAGTGACTATCTCGCTGCACTAAGAAGGCATTATGCTCAGACTGACGGCACGACGCTTTGCCAGGATGAACTAGTTAAGACGCTTTGCGATTCGCTGTCCGGCCTCTTCGTCCGCCGCAAGGTAGAAGGACGTTCTGTCATGGGCTGCCGTCTGCAGTCCATCCATTTCCTCGTGTCCCACACCTCCGTCGAGTTGTTTCGCCAAGCAGCTCAGCAACTTTTTAAGGAACAGACCGCCAAACTGTTGTTGAGCGGCCCATGGCCACCATACAACTTTGTTGAAATTTCACAAAAAGATCTCCGCATGTGCTGAGCCCCTCTGTGCGCGAGGGATGAAATCTGAGGACTAAGTTCCTCAGAAAGCGCATGCACGCCATAGAGCCAACTCCTCATCTTACCTTTTGCAAGCGGCGGAAGAGTGGAGCGAGGAGGTTTTTTACGTTTGGAATCAGAGGCATTGCGTTGTTAGAGAAGATTGTTCACAGATGGCGCTAACGGTGCAAAGAGACAAGGCAGAACGAGTGTCAATACACGGAGCTCGCTTCAAAAAGGGTGGCAACCTACCCGGAAAGGAGCAATTCGTATGGCAAAAGTGCAAAAGTCGACTGATTCTTCGAGCCTGGCGGAAGTGGTTGATCGAATTCTCGACAAAGGGATCGTCATTGACGCATGGGCAAAAGTGTCGTTGGTTGGGATCGAGCTTCTGTCGGTTGAAGCCCGTATCGTGATCGCTTCGGTCGAAACTTATTTGAAGTACGCCGAGGCCATTGGCCTCACAGCCAGTGCCGCGTCTCCTGCATAGAGCATGGGGGGCTAATTGGAAGACCTGTCGCGTGGGGGGGCCAGAATCTGGCCCTCCTCGGGACAGAACACGGCAAGGGATTTCGCTGGAAAAAACGAAGGGAGGAAAAGATGGGCAAATTGACGAAGGACATGGCTCGATTGTGCCGGGAGATAGAGCAAATGCGAGCGGGTCGTCGCGCGCTGCGCAAGGAACTGGCCGAGGAGAACAAGAAGCGAGAGGTGGAAGTGGTGGAAATATGTGCCACCTTCGCGGATACACTTTCGCGGAGAGCGAAACGAAGCCAAGAAGGGCGCCGAGCATTTCTGAAAAGTCTGAGACAACGTGTGGCAGAACAAATGCGAGACACGCGGAACGATCTGACGATGGCGCGGCGTGTGTGGGTGGGTAAGACTGCGTAAGAGACGAGCGGGGTGTCTTGGGTTGGCGCGCCACCGTCGGGCTTAGGGGCGATGGGGGCGCCAGTCTAGTACCCGCAATCAATACAACTAGCGAGGAGAATCAAAATGGGCGTCGTGACGAATGGTTTAACAAGAGTGTGTGACGAGATCCGAGCTTGGCGCGAGGGGCGCGAGGAAATGCTCGCCGGACTGGCGCAAGGCAGCCGAGATCGAAAGAACGCAGTAGACGGAATGTTGTCACAATTCTCCCGAAACTTCTCTGAAAGTGCGCGGCAGATGAAAAAAGGCCGGCAGGATTTCATGGCGGGGCTGCGGCGGAGCGTTTTGGGACTACAGCAAGAGGTGCGCCGTGACTTAAGCGGCGCGCAACAGTCCCTCCTGGCGTTACAGGGGGCCTTGCTGGGCGCTGGGCGTATACAGATAAGCGGGTCGGCCGAGACAGCATCGGCCCTCTCCCTGGAGAACAAGGGCACGGGGAATCGGCGGCACGAGCCGGAAGGAAAGAAACGAGAGACGAAACATGAGAAAGGGCGAGGCGCAGAACTTAACCGGCGCCACTGATGAATGATGGAAGCAACAAAGGTTGGGACAGAAAGCTTGTTTGCGCGCGATGCGCTATCGTTGCGTCGGGAGCCTTTTGCCGTAGGAAGGCCGGCAGCGTTGATCGCTCACCGCTGTGAGGCTTCCGAGGCGCAAACCCTCCCCGCGCATAGAAGGGAAAAACGCACATGAGTGTTACCGAAGCAGAGGCATTCGAAAACAGCATGACGTTGCTTCCGGAGGAAGCCAATGTCCTGCCGGAGCCGAGCCCTGCGTTTGTCACCACGCCGTATATCGAGGCGCTAACTGGCCGGGGATTGGCGTATATGGATGCCGGCTACGCGTTGCACTTGGCGGGGCCAGCCGGAACGGGCAAAACCACGCTCGCCCTCCATCTGGCCGCGAAGATTGGCCGACCCGTCGTATTGATCCACGGCGATGACGAGTTTGCCGGTTCCGACCTGGTGGGCAAGGATTCCGGCTATCACAAATCCAAGTTGATCGACAACTACATTCATTCGGTCGTCAAAACGGAAGAGAGCATAAACACGTATTGGCAGGACCACCGGCTAACGACCGCTTGCCTGAAGGGGTACACGCTGATTTACGATGAGTTCAACCGCTCCCGGCCGGAGGCCAATAACGTGTTGCTCAGCGTGCTGGAGGGCAAGATTCTGAATCTGCCGAATCTGCGCCGGTACGGAGAAGGATATCTGCGAGTGCATGAGGATTTTCGCGCCATTCTGACCTCGAATCCGGAAGAGTACGCCGGGGTGCATAAGACCCAGGATGCCTTGATGGACCGGATGATCACGATCAATCTGGGGTACTTCGACCGAGAAACGGAAATCGAGATCGCGGTCGCAAAATCGGGGTTGTCGCGCCCGGATGTCGAGAGGATCGTGGATATTGTCAGAGAGCTTCGGGGGGTGGGCGTCAATAACCATCGTCCCACCATCCGGGCAAGCATTGCTATGGCTCGGATCCTTTTTCAAAGCCAAGGGTCAGCTCGGATAGAAGATGCCTCCTTCCGGGCCATCTGTCAGGACGTGCTGAATACGGACACGGCCAAAGTTATGCATGAAGGCCAGCCAGTGATGATGGAGAAGCTGCAGGAGGTCATTCACAAGGTGTGCGGAATCCACACCGCTAAGCAACACAAGAATCAACCGCGCCGCGCAGAAATGTCAAAGGAGTAAACATGTCTATACCCATCCGGGGACTGAAAACAATTCGCACATTGGCTGGAAAAGGAAGCCGCGTGGTGGTGCCCCATCGGGCTCATTTGCTGATTGCGTGTCTGGAGATCGAGAAGGCGCGGTGCGCCACAGAGCGAACCAGCGAGTTGCGGCGGCTGGCGGAGTTGGATACTCGGTTGCGGGAGATCGACGCGGAACAAGAAGCTCTGATGGAGAGTTTGGCGGAGCAGAGGAAAGCCCGA
Organism: uncultured Acidobacteriota bacterium; assembly: GCA_964537865.1. Taxonomy (GTDB): domain Bacteria; phylum Acidobacteriota; class Terriglobia; order JAIQFV01; family JAIQFV01; genus CAZIDA01. The sequence continues at coordinate 6,692 of CAZIDA010000016.1, read as the reverse complement.
GGCGGGGAGGCGCGCGACGGCGGCGTAAAGACGGCGCGCTCGCGAGTCCCGGTCCCTTTCCGGATCAAGTACTGACCGCGGGGTTAACTGCCCGGCACGAGGATGAGACTGTGAAGCGCGTGAGAGAGTAAGGCGCATGAGAGAGGATCAACAATGAGAATCAACTGTCTGGCATGTGGACATATGGTGGATCTCGAAGACGACTATGACGACTATGAAGGGCAGATCAAGTGCTACGCTTGCGGCGCCATGCTGGAGATCCGCACCGACCAGGGCAAAATAAAGGCGGTGAAGTTGGTGAAGGGTGTGCCTACGCTCTCGACCGAGGAAATGGTCGGTGCATCATTGCGGGGCTGAAGCGTGACTTTCCTTTAGACAACAGCAAGGAAAGAGGCGGCGATTAGGGCGCGCCTGGGGAGGGCAATGTCATGAAACCATTGGCAGAGACAAATGAGGTGAGGCGCTGGGACGGACAGAGCCCGGAAGAGGTGGCGAACCACCTCGGTCTTCACTCGACCAGTCTCAGGGAACGCCAGCATGCACGCGCTTCCCAGGCGCTGCTGACCCGCATTCTGGATTTGCACAACGCGGGCCGCAGCCCCGAGGAAATTGCTGCTGAGATTCTAACCACCGAACCGGAGAATGTTGTGTTCCGGTCGGCGATTTTGATCGAGATGATCCTCCACTATGTCAACCGCGATGCCTTTGAAAGGATTTTATGAGCAGCGGCATTAGCGCACAGGAGAAATCAACCCAGAAGTGGCCGGTGACAGCCGCGGGCGAGCGGGCCTATCTCTATGCGATCATCGCGAAAGCGGAGGAACAGCGGTACGGGGAGTGCGGCATCGACGGCGGGGAAGTGTATTCCGTCTCGGCGGGCCGAGTGGCGGCCGTGATCAGCCGTGTGGGCGTCGAGAAGTTGCGGCCGGAACGCGCTCGGTTGGCTGCCCATCAAGAGGTGCTAAAAAAACTTCTGGCCGTCACTACTCCGCTGCCCATGGCGTTCGTAATCCTGGCCGACAATGTGCAGGCTGTGCGCAGGATGCTTCAGCACAACCAGCAAGCCCTCCTCGAACAACTGGGCCATGTTGCAGGGCGGGTGGAAATGGGCTTGCGCATCACTTGGGACGTGCCCAACATCTTTGAATATTTCGTGAACACGCATCCCGAATTGAGGGTGGCGCGGGATCGGCTGTTGGGAGGACTTCGGGAGCCGACCCAGGAGGACAAGATCGAAGTCGGAAGACTGTTTGATCGCTTGCTGAACGAGGACCGGCGCGTCCTCTTTGAGCAAGTGGAGGAGATCTTTTCGCGCCAGGCGACGGAGGTCAAGCCGCTCAACTGCCGCAGCGAGCGCGAAGTGATGAACTTGGCTTGCCTGATCCAGCGCAAAGCTCGAGCGCAGTTCGAAGCCGAAGTGTTCGAGGTGGCGAAGCTGTTTGACAACAACTTTGCCCTCAACTACAGCGGGCCGTGGGCGCCGCACAACTTTGTCGAGACTGAAATCGAGTTTTAGCTGCGACGATGGGAAAGGAAAAGACTCATGTTACTGGTGGACGACGTGCTGATGTTTCCCGTTCGCGGGGCTCTCTGGATCTTCGAGGAGATTCACAACGCGGCCAAAGAGGCCCTGGTCCATGAAGCGGAATCGGCCACTGCCGACCTCAGTGATCTTTACATGAGCTTGGAGACGGGGCGGATTACCGAGGAGGAGTTTTCGGCGGAAGAAAAAATCCTGCTGGATCGGCTGGCCCAGGTGGAGCAAATGGGCAGAGGTCAGGACGAGGAGGACGAAGACAAAGATCCGAATTGACGTGCCGGGAGAAACGGCACAACGAGAAGGATGGCGGGCGAGTCGCGCGCGATGCGCGGAAAGACGAGCCGCTCCTCCCTTTCGAGAGCAGCGGGGGCAGTCAGTACTTGTCTCCGACGGTTGGGCGATTGAGTGTTCGGTGCCCGAGATCTCTGGGGTAATCTGCGGCACGCAGGTTGTATGGCGATGAGGAATGTCGTTGGCGCCACCGCCGTGCCTCTGGAACAAGATTCCCTAACAAGAAGACTTCTTCTCCCTTCTACGGTACTGGTACATGCCTTGCGTTTCCGTTTGGACATACCGGCCCGTCCCAGTGAACGCGTGTGGTTCCTTGCAGAGCGCCATAGGCGCCGGTGCTGAAAAGGATCTTCGCCTAGTCGTGAAAAGCTCTTCACTGGGGGCGCGCATGGAAATGAGAGCCTATGCCCGTTGGTAGCAACGCCCACAAGCAGCCTATTGGAATTTCAGAGGTGAGGACGGATGAGAGGCAGCAGATCTCACTCTGTGAGGTGCTGGACCGGGTATTGAACAAGGGAATCGTAGTGGCGGGGGAGGCGACCATTTCCGTCGCCGGCATCGACCTCGTCTATCTGGGATTGCAGATGATACTCACCTCCGTTGAGACCGCACGCAAGGAGTTGTCTTCGACGCTGCAGGGATGAGCGCCACGAATCGCCTTGAGGAGTACACCGATGGAGTTGTCGAATCGTGTGGAATCAGAAGCGCTGAACGATTTTGCTCGCGTCATGAAGGTGGACCACTTGCTAGGTGCGGGGCCGTCCACGGGCCGACGCGGCCACGCGGCTCGCCTGAACTTAGACGAGGGCAACACCAAAAACGGATTAGGAAAACTGGTGTTGACTCTGATCAAGCTGCTGCACGAACTGCTGGAGCGGCAGGCCATCCGCCGGGTGGAACTCGGTTCGCTGAGTGATCAGCAGGTGGAAAGGCTCGGCTTGACGCTGATGAAACAAGCTCGGGAGATTGAACGACTCCAGAAGGAATTTGGGCTTGAGGCGGAAGATCTCAACCTGGATCTTGGCCCGCTCGGAAGGCTTTTGTAAAGGGGGATAGCATGCTGCAACAGCAGAGTATGTCGCATTCAGTCCAAACCTCCACCTTGTCAGATGTGCTAGAGCGCGTTCTAGACAAAGGGATTGTTGTCGCGGGCGACATTAGAGTGAAGTTGGTGGACATCGAACTTCTCTCCATCCAGCTCCGTCTGGTGATCTGTTCCGTCGACAAAGCCAAGGAAATGGGAATGGATTGGTGGGTGAATAACCCCATATTTCGTCGCGAGGAAGACCATAACACGCTGGCGTGCTCTCTCGCCGGTATTGAGGAAAGAATGTTGAAGGTGGAGACCTCTCTCGGCAAGAACGGCAGTGTGGGCAGATTAGCGTCCGGCTTCGATCATTGTGCACAGCAGAACTGGAAACCAAAAAAGAATGGGCGACATGACGTCAAGAAACGATCTAGGCCTCATGTCATATCTGAATCCGGTAATTGAACTGAGCGTGGAAGAGAGAAGACATCCCATCATTCAAATCATCGACAGCCCATGAAAAGCGAAAGTGTGCTGAATATGGATCAAGCCAAGCGGATGAAGGAACTGGAGCAGGAAGATATGCGTCGTCGAGAAGCTGTCTTTGATCTCTATGGATGTTCTCGAATTAGCGTCTTGTGGCGCCGAGTCGGATAGAAACGCGAGCACCACAAACCCGGCCGCATGTGGTGAAGGAAGAAGTTGAGGTGAGCCTGACAACTGATGACGTGCGAGGTGCCCTATGCTGATATCGCTTTGGCAGGTGGTCGGACCTGTGTTGGAGTTTATTGTCCTTTCTTGGACAGCTCTACGTGCGATTATCAAGGCGCCACTGAGATTGAGAATCCTATGTGTCATCGTATCTCTGCAGGTGGGCTCGCCTCTTCTCGCTCAAGAACGCGCCCTGTTCACAGTGTATGCTCCGAAGTACGAGGGTCGTGCGACGGCGAATGGAGAGATGTTCTCGCACGCGAAGATGACCGCCGCCGCGAATAAGCAGCAGTATCTCGGCAAAACAGTTACTCTGTGCTATTCACGTTGTGTCTCCGTGTGGGTGAACGATGTCTTTGGGCCAGAGATCCGGCGTGACAAAAGGACGCGGTTTGATTTAACAAAGGCTGCTGCAATATCGATGGGGGTGAACGGCAAAGGCTGGGGGACAGTGAGTGAGGGGGCAGCCTTGGGGGGTGATTCCCTAGTGACAGATATGGCTCGCGAAGGCGCGGTGTCCTCACATCCCAGGGCGGAGTCGCCCTTTGGAGATCGCACTAACGAGGCCAATGGCAAACCGAAAGAGACCATTGGGACATGGTTTGACACCCTAGCGTGGAGATGTGCCGAGAAGTTAGGCCGTACGAAACAAGGCGACCAGCGGTCTCTTATGGCTGCTTGCAGTGCGTTCATCAATGTCGCTCGTTAAGAACATATTCAATATGCGAACGGTTCCGTGTCAGGCCTTCACGATGATTGGCTAAACAGTCCTCCGGAAAAGATACACAATTGTTCCTTCCGATTGCAGTCGATGAAGTGAGAAGGGCGCAGAAAGAGCTGCTTCTAAGGGACACATGCATCTATCGGGAAAGGGCTGCCATTCACGGGACCCGAAAGTCGTGACTGGGAATGAAGGCATCGCCAATTTTTGATGAAGCGAGGGAAGTGGGGAACTTATGACTAGCGCTCCGGACATGACAGAACGAAGGATTGCGGATCGACGGATTGCGGATCGACGGACTTCAGATCGGCGAAAGTGGATGGAGGCGCTTAACCAAGCCGAGGAGAAGTATCGTGCCATCTTTGAAAATGCTGCGGAGGGGATTTATCAATCCACAATTTCGGGACAATTCCTCAATGTCAATCCCTCCTTTGCCCGCATGCTAGGTTATGAATCTCCGAAGGATCTCATTTCAAATGTCGTCGATATTGACCATCAACTCTACGTCGACCCGAAGCATCGCGCAAGTCTGCTGGGAATGATCTCCGCGGAGGGGATTATCCGAGGCCGTGAGGCTCAGTTGTACAGGAAAGACCGCGGCAAAATATGGGTATCGGAAAATATCCGCGCCATTCGGGATGCCGGCGGGACCATTCAAAACCTTGAAGGCATGTGCGAGGATGTTACAAACCGCAAAGATCTTGAAGCCCAGCTTCTGCAGGCGCAGAAAATGGAAGCAGTGGGAAGGCTGGCCGGAGGCGTGGCCCATGACTTCAACAATCTTCTTACGGTAATCAACGGCTATAGCGAGATGGCTTTGACTCACATCACGGTCAATGATTCCCTTGGGAAATACTTACGGGATATACGAAAGGCGGGAGAACGGGCGGTATCCCTCACAAGACAACTCCTCATTTTCAGTCGGAGACAAGTCCTGGACTTGCGTGTCGTAGACCTCAATGAGGTCATCTGGGATGTCAGCAAACTCCTTCGGCGACTGATTGGGGAGGACATCGAGCTAGCCATTGACTTAGCGCAAGACCCGTACCTCGTCAAAGCCGACCCAGCTCAAATTGAGCAGGTGATCATGAACCTGGTGGTCAATGCTAGGGACGCAATGCCTGCCGGCGGAAAGTTGACTATATCAACAAAAAATATGGAACTGGATGAAGTGTTTGTGGAGAAGAATATTGGATCCAAGCTCGGTTTGTTTGTCATGCTGTCAGTGAGCGATACCGGTTGTGGAATGGATGAGGAGGTCAAATCACATTTATTTGAGCCTTTTTTCACTACGAAAGGAATTGGAAGAGGAACCGGACTAGGCCTTTCGACCGTGTATGGAATCGTCACGCAAAGTGGGGGGTATATTCGGACCGCGAGTGAGATTGGCCAAGGGAGCACGTTTGAGATTTATTTGCCCCGAGCTGAAAAATCAAGTGAAGAATTGATAAACGACTCCAAAGCTCCGGCGCCTGTGAAAAAAGCGGATGGTAAACCGGAAACAATCCTGCTCGTCGAAGATGACGAAATGGTTCGATCGTTCAGTTGTGAAATCTTAAGACAAAATGGATATAAAATTCTGGAAGCGGCGAACGGTGGTGAGGCCATGCTGATTTGTGAACAGCACCGCGCGCCTATTCACCTTTTGATTAGCGATGTTGTCATGCCTAGAATGAACGGCCGGCATTTGGCCGATAGGCTGATTTCGATGCGGCCTGAGATGAAGGCCCTTCTGGTGTCTGGCTTCACAGATGTCGTAACCGACCACCAAGAAACTCTGGATGCGGGGATTGTGTTCCTTCAAAAGCCATTCACTCCATCAGAATTGACAAAGAAGATTCGCGAAACCTTGGGTTCATGAGTTGGAGGTTCCCGCCCATTTGACATTCTTTGTGAATCGGATTCAAGAATGAAACCCATGAGCCATCTCAATCAGAATGTTTTGGTGATCTGTTTCCAAGTTCCGTACCCATCAAAAGGTGAGTTCTGAAGAATTGGTTAGGGTGGTGAGGAGCAAGACGACGGGCGTGAGGGGGGGCGCCCGTCGTCTCCGCGATCTCGCCGGGCGTCTGATACCTCAGCGCACTATGTGAGTCTGACCGCCTCGTGGGCTTGTGCGGTATGTGATTTGCGGCAGGGGTTGATTCAACAATCAGTTTGTCAGTGATCACCGGGCAGGCCGTGGAACGTGAAATAATGGAGGGGGAATTCTGCTCCCTCCGACGGTTTATTATTTTCAGAATATCACGCCCAATAATTCCTATCCAGACTGCGATATTGAATTGCCTCGCTGATATGCGGGGGGCGATGCGGTCGGCGTCGGCGAGATCGGCGATGGTGCGCGAGACTTTGAGGATACGGTCGTAGGCGCGGGCGCTGAGGCCTTTCTTGGTGATGGCGGT
>CAZIDA010000015.1:0-17004 GCA_964537865.1 uncultured Acidobacteriota bacterium | reverse complement strand
ATGGTTACGTCGGTGCGACCTGAAAATCTTGTCAGAAAAACAAGATTTTCGAAGCGTGCTAAGCAGAGGGGAACGAAATGACCGAAGTTCAGTCTGCCCCCGCGCCATTTCTCAAGCGGAGGTATTGTTCGACGGACTGGAGAAGGTTCAACGCGTCGTTGCCGGAGATTCCCTCCAGCGGATGGAACCGATCCGAGGTGTCCGTGGTCATCCAACCGAGCGCGACGACCTCAACGATGGCGGAGCGATGCGGATTCGTTCGTGGAACGTCGACGATCTTGATTGACGCGCTTTCGAAGGCGGGTTTGAGATTCATGAGCATCAAGATTCGCTGGATGGCCGTGGCCACTTCTTCTCTCCGGATCATGGCGTTGGGGCGAAACTGATGATTGGGATACGAAGGAATGATGTTTAGTCCGGCGATGAGGGGCAGATACGCTTTGCCCCAATGGGATTTCAGATCCGTCAAAATTGCCGGAGGGCTTTTCAGAAACTCTTTGAGAAAAGGGAAGCGCAAGGCCAACAGAGCGCCGAAGTCTCCGCGGCTGATGCGAGGTTTCTGGCGAACATTCGCCAAAGCCACTTCCAGCGGATCGCCGTGCGTGAGGAGATTGTCGAGCATCGACCGAACTCCTTGGTCCTGATTGCTCCGCGCCGCCAAGTTTTGCAGCATTCTTTCCGCTTTGTCCCGCTGATGGGTCCGGAGGTACACTTCCGCCAGCTTTTTTTTCGCTTCAACATCGGAGGGGTCCAACTGGATCGCCTTCAAATAACTCTGCTCCGCTTTGTCCCATTTTTCTTCATAACCATAAATCTCACCCAACTCGCGAGGAAGCGTCGCCAACTCCGGGGCATCGGCGATGCCATGGAGATAATCCGCCTCCGCTTCCGCCCAAGCCCCTTTCGAGCGGGCAGCGTGCGCCTTGGCGATCCAATCTTCCGTCGCCAACAATCGGAGTTCTTCCAGACGCGATCGCATTCGTGAATCATTGGGCTGAGCGCTCGCCAGGGCGGACGTGTATCGATAGGCGCTCTGATAATCCTTGTTGGCGGTGAAGTAGCGCGAGAGCGTTTCGAGCGCCGGAACAAACTTCGTATTGAAATTCACCGCGGCTTCCAACTTGGAAACGGCCAGGGTCAGATGATCTTGGCTGAAGTCGACGTAGCTCAAGGCCGTCAGGAGGGCCGAGGAGTCCAAATGTCTCTTCAACAGAGAGTCCCAATCCTTCTTGGCTTTGTCGATCTTGCCTTTGTTGAAATTCTTCCAAGCCTTTTCGAATTTCTTTTGCTCGCCTTTTGAAAGATGGTCGAGGGTCGTCGGTTGGGGGAAAATCCATGAGGTTGGAATGCAGGGTTGCGCTTGCGAGGCAAACGCCAGGCGAAGAGAAATCATGCCAAGCGCGAATGCCACAAGGCGCACCACGAGGAAGCGTCCATGGAATCCCGCCCTACTTTTTTCCATGCGCCTATTATTGCACAAAAGAATTGAGTTGGCGCGCCACGGACTGGGGAAGTTGGGCCTCGATGCGAATAAACTCTCCGGCAATCTCTTTCTTCAAAAGGCGTCCGCGGTCATGGATCAAGTGGAGCGCCTTGACCTCGCTTTGAGGCAGAAGCAGCCGGCATTCGATGAGCGGATCTCGTTCCAGTCGAGCGTCGATGCGCCGGAGAAGTTCATCGAGTCCTTGGCCGGACAATGCCGACACCCAAACCTCTTCCTGAGAAGGCGCGTTCCGCGGCCCGGACGAGAGAAGATCGATCTTGTTGTAGACCTTCATTACCGGTGTGCCTCTCACCTCGAGTTCTTCCAGCACGGAGGTGACGGCCGATTCGTGATCCTCAAAATGTGGAAGTGATCGGTCGACCACGTGCAAAATCAAATCGGCTTCCACCACTTCTTCCAGCGTGGCGCGAAATGCGGTGACCAACGTATGCGGCAGCTTTCGAATGAATCCCACGGTGTCGGAAAGGAGGGCCATTCGTTTGGAAGGAAGAACGATCTTGCGAAGCGTCGGATCGAGTGTGGAAAAGACCTGCGACGAAACCGGCACTCGGGAATCGGTCAGAGCGTTGAACAAAGTCGATTTGCCGGCGTTGGTGTAGCCGACCAGGGAGACGGTGGCGATGGAGGTGTCGCGCCGATGAACGCGATGGAGTTCGCGCTGCGATCGCACGCGATTCATGGTGGCGCGGATGGCGGCAATGCGTCGAACGATGCGTCGGCGGTCCATCTCCAATTTAGTTTCACCGGGCCCGCGCGTCCCGATGCCGCCGCCCAGTCGCGACAGCTCCACGCCGCGACCCGTCAATCGCGGCCGCAGGTAATCGAGCTGCGCCCATTCCACTTGCAGCTTGCCCTCTCGCGTTCGCGCCCGCAACGCGAAGATGTCGAGAATCAATTGCGTTCGATCGATCACCCGGCAGTCGGCGAGGTTCTCCAAATTGCGTTGTTGCGTGGGGGAGAGTTCGTCGTCGAAGATGAGCAGATCGATCTTGTTCTTTTTGATTTCGTCGCGGAGGGCGAGGGCCTTGCCGCGCCCCAAAAAAAACGCCGGATCGAAGGCGTCCCGCTGCTGCGTCAAGCGATCCACCACCTCGGCCCCGGCGGTTCGCGCCAATTCCTGCAATTCGTCGAGCGATTCTTCTTCGCTCCAACGTCCCGCGAGATCACGTCGACGTGATTCCGCTTTTGTCCGCACTGCCAGGATAAGCGCTCGTTGTCTCACTTCAGATTCTTATACGGATCCTCGTCCTCTAACTGGTGCTCGCCGGCGTGGGTGTCACCACCGGCGGCGGCGCCGGCGCCTGCATGGACATGGAAGAGCGCGCCACCACGACCGTCGAGATGGCGTGCTTGAAAATCAATTGGTCCTGATTGCTGGCCTCCAGGATCACGGAATACTTATCAAAGCTTTTGATGCGACCCGTCAACTTCACTCCGCTCAGCAAATAAATCGTAACGGCTTGTTTCTCCTTGCGCGCGTTGTTCAAAAACGCATCCTGGATATTTTGCGCCATCTTATTGTCCACGACACCCTCCTCAAAAGAGTTCATGCGCCCTAAGCCTGAACTCCAAAAAATTTGAAATCTCCCGTTGAATTGCGATCTCATCGCCAAAGCCGTCAAACCACGTGACCGCGGGGTCCTTTCGAAACCACGTCATTTGACGCTTGGCGTATCGTCGTGTGGCCCGCTGCGTTTCTTCCACCGCCTGCGCCTCATCAACCTGTCCGTCGATCATTTCCAGCGCTTGCTTATACCCCAGGGATTGAAAAGGCTTGACGGAGGAAACAACGCCGCCGTACAGAATTGATCTTGCCTCCTCAAGTAAACCTCTACAGAACATTTCGCTGACGCGGTTGTTGATGCGAGTATATAACTCTTTTCGTGGTGGATTCAAGCCGATTTTGAGGACGGAATATCCCCCCAGGGCCTGCCGAGGCTGAAGGAAAAACTCCGATTGCGTGCGCCGCGTGGAAAGGAAGATCTCAAGGGCGCGGATCAAACGATGACCGTCCTGTGGGGCAATGCGGGAGGCGGCGGCCGGGTCCCATCGCGCCAGCACGCGGTGAAGGTACGGCACGCCTCGGCGCTCAGCGCGTTCCCGGAGGCGTTGACGAACCGCCTCGTTTCGGCGCGGCCCCTCAAACAGGCCGTCGATGAGGGCGCGAAGATACAGCCCCGTGCCTCCCACCAACATCGGCAGATGCCGGCGCCCCTGAATCTCATTCAGGATGGATCGCGCGCGACGGGCAAATTCACCCGCCGTGAAAGTCTCTTGCGGATCCAGAAGATCGATCAGGTGATGCGGAACTCGGGCGCGGTCTTCGGGAGAAGGCTTGTCGCTGCCGATGTCGAAGAGCTTGTAAACTTGAATAGAATCGTAATTGACGATCTCGATGGGGAAACGTTTTGCCAGCGCCATCGCCAACGCGGACTTGCCGGAAGCCGTGGGTCCCACCAGCGCGATCAGGGGATACGAAGCATGGGCGGCTTTGTCGTTCATTGGAAAGCAGGGCTGGTCTTGTTAATGGTCCAATCCTCCACCAACCAAGTCGAGTCGTATTGTTTGATCTCCAGCTTGCCTTTGCCGGTGCTCAATCGAGGATCGCCTTGGGCCATTTCGTAAAGGTCCACGTCGAACCCAACATGGTTGTCATCCAGACGGGAGATGCGCCGGATGGCGAACGCGACGTGTCGCGGATTGGGAGGCCCCACGACGAAGCGCCGCAATTCGTCGCGGGAACGGAACTCGCGCTCGAAGTCCGGACTCAAAAGCTTTTCGGCCGACGCAAAATCGCGTTCCACCCAGGCGCGCATGACAATCTTCAAGACCCGCATCGCGTCGCTGTATTCCTTGGGGGCGTCGAAGCCATCGAGAATTGCCAGAGGCGTGGGGACCTCTTTCCCAAACTTCACTTCATCCGCCAGCCATCCCGTTGGAGTGCGAACGAAAGTATCGCGCTCATCCAGGTCGCCGATCAAATGTTCGTTCAAATTTTTCCAAGTTCCCACCACATCCACGACGAATTTCTTTCCGCCGTCCTCCTCCTGAAGGCTGTGAGGATCGTAGCGAAACGTCAACAAGACGCTCGACTCCTGACGGATTTTCACGGAGCGGTCGTGGTGAAAATAATCCCGGAGACTGTCGGTCATGTAGGTGTACTCGACGACTCCGTTGGCTTGAGTTCGCGACCACAGAAAATCATTGAGCGCCTGGATGCGCGGGTCCACCGCGCCGGCGCTTCGCGTGGGGACGGCCACCGTCAACAGCAGAGCGAACGCCAGAAAATAGAGAGAAGATCGATGAGGCGATGAAGAAGACGGACTCATAAACTTAACGCTCCCGGTTACGGATGAGTCGCCGGCTGGTTCCAAAGATGAAGCGACCAGATTTTGTAGAGAAGATAAAGCAGCAACGCGACGGCCAGAAGCAGCAGCCCGCGCAGTTGCACGCGGTCAATTTTCACGAGTGTTTTCCTGAACCACGTCCACGTCGGAATAATACGTTTTCAGAATGGAAACATAATCCTCGCCCAAGAGAGCTAATCCATAAGCCCCGGTTTGGCATAGACCCACGCCGTGCCCCCAGCCTCGTCCCGTGAAATCGAACGCGTTGATCTTGCCGTCGGGGCCGTACTCGTGCTTCAGCGTGAACAAGCTGTCTTTCAGTCCCAGGGCCGACTTCACTTCCAGCCCGCGAAGGATGAAACTTCGCTTTCGACCCTTCACCCGGAGCTCGATCACCCGGCGCGAGACGCCATAGCGCAAAGGCTCGATGTCGACCAATTCATGCAGCGGCAGATATTTGCGAAGAGTTTGTTCAAGCTGCTCCCGGGTGATGCGCACGTTCCAGTGGAGGCGATAGCCCGAAACCGCCACCAAACGCGGGTTGATCACCGGCGCATTTTCGGGCGGACAAAGCACGCCGCGCAAATAAGGCGCATCCATGGAACCAAAAATATTCGAGGCGTCTTCCGTGTGGCCGCCGCAGGTCGATGTGTACATCGCGTCAATCAAGTGGCCGCGATATTCTATCACAACGCCGCGCGTCGCCTCGATGGCTTCGGTGCTCGACGGGCGCTCGGAATCGACGCCACGATAAATCTGGCACGCGATGGTGGCGCAGATTTCAAACCCCTGGCGAAGAAACCGTCCGCGGTTCTTCAAAGCGTAAGTGCGCGCCGCCACCGCCTGCGCTTTCAGCGCCTCCAAGGCGTCGAACTTGGCCGGCGGCATCTCATTCGGAACCACGCCCTTGAGATAATCGTCCAACCCCACCACGTTGACAACGTTCAGCAACCCTCGATCGTTCTCCACCAATTCCAGCGTTCCTCGGTAAGCGAGATTGTCGTACGTCAAGAAATCATCGGGATTGGCCGGCGTGATTCTGACCACGGTCGTTGGCGCCGCGGACCGCTCCGCAAGAGGCAATGAATCCATTTCAAGATTCTGATCGTTCAAAACGCGAAGCGTTTCCGCAACTCCTGAGAACCGTTCACTGGGGACGGAGGTCGAAATCACGCGGGAATGGTCTTCACTCACCACCCAGCCGTCGAGATATCCGGCGTCCTGCAGCCGCTCGCCCAACGACTCCGCCTCCATTCGCGTCGCGCAATCTCCGACGCGAACGCGATAGGTGTTCAAGACGGGATTGAATTCGATGACCACCGGAACACGCAATCGCTCCGCCAACTCGCGCTTCAAAGTTTGCGCTCGACTCTCATCCTGGAAGGAAGCGACTTGGATTCGATAGACAGCGGCGCCGCGAGGCGGATCTTCCAAAGCGGAATCTTCCGCGGCAGCGCTTTCAATTCCCGGTGAGCGTACGGTGAACGTGACTTTCCGATTCGCCACTTGATCGGGACGCTCATTACCCAAAAACGTTTCGACAAACATTTGTCCGCGCGCGGTGATTTGCGCTTCCGTGACGTTCGTGGCCAGACCCACGCGGATCGTTTGAGGAATCTCGGAGACGGTTTCGTTTTCTACCGGAGGAGAAACAGGTGTCGTTCCGGGCGGGAGGGGCGGCGCTTCGGCTTGTCGGGGCGATGGAGTTGTCCGCTTCGATGTTGGGGATGCGCTCGACGGCGCTTGCGGCGGATGTTGAACGGGCGGCGCGACGGGCCGGCGCTTGCACGAGATTGAAAAAAGAAAAATTCCTGCCAGCCCCAAGACCAGGGCTCGACGCGCGATCTTCATCGATTCGTCCTGCCCCTTCACGACGATTCAACCGGTCGATGCTCTTCCGCGGTTGGAAGGAGCAATCGTCTGTCTTCGTCCTCTAGCTAACTTCGCGGAGACAGATTATAGAGGTAGGTATACTGAAGTGTCACGTGATCTCCCGGAAAATAATTCGGCAAAGCCGGCAAGGGAGTCGAAAGATTCAGGGAGCCGACAGCCGCGTTGTCGTACGGAGGAGTCCCGGAGCGAGCCACCACGTTCATGTTCAGAATTTTGCCGTTCTTCGCAATGTCGAAGACGATGGTGACGCGTCCTTTCCGTCCCGTGTAAATCAGTTCCGGGATGAGCGAATACCAATTCGCTCGGACAATGAAATAAATTCGGCGAAGATAAGGATCCAGATCGACCCCGTAAGTGTCGGAGAGAATGATGGGTTCGTCGATCGAAAGATTCGATCGAACACCGCTCTGCGGCCCGCGAATTCCTTGTCCCGACCCCATGCCCACGCCGCTGCCTGCGCCTCGATTCTTGGCGGCCTCTCGAATGGCGTCCTGCATGGTGTTGCTGGTGAAGTCACCCAGGTTGAGTTTTTTATTCTTACCATTCTTATCCGCGTCGCTGAGATCTTGAAGCTTTGGTCCCTGGGGAACATTCAATTTGGCCTGCTGTTGAGGCTCGGCCTGCACGCCGCCCTTCTGTTGTTGGGGTTGCGGCTCCGGTGGTTTCTGCTGCGCCACCGCGGGAGGAGTCTCCTGCTTTTTCAGGGGAGGCGCTTGAATGCCTCCACCGGGATGGGGTGTGGTCGGAGGCGGCGGTTGAATGTGTCCTCGAACCGGCGGGGGAGGCATCACCGGACGCATCTCGCGCAATGAGGGCGGCACGACCAGCTCCGTGACTTCTTTCTCCGGCTCCGCGGGCTTGGGCTTGCTTTCAAAAATGGAAAGGAACTTCGGATCGACAATAACCAGAATGATAAAAACCAGATGCAGGATGACGGAAATGAGAACCGATTCGCGCTTGCGGGCCGAGTCGCGCTCTTTTTCGAGCAGGGTGATCAGATGAAGCTCGTTCGTGTGTTGCATGCCAATGAAAAATCTCGCCAAAAACTGCGCTGTATTTTATCACTAACCGCAAGGGTTGGCGAATCATGAGGAATTCTGACGGGAGAGCCCCTGCCTAGGACAACCCGCACCCAATTTCGATGCCATTCCTTCGATGCGCGAAATGTCCGGGGAGTTGGAGGGCAAACGAAGAGCGGTGATTTTCGCTTTTTGTTTCGGCCGGGATCCCGCAGCGTCATTTGCTTTGGTAGCCCCGGTCGTTTTTGGGGCCGGGGAAATTTCTCACTGGCTGCAACATACGCCGCGCTAAAATAAGGCCGGCGCTACCAGAGCATCTCTACGATCCCAGAGCCACGCGGGCGTGCTCCGCGATCTTCCTCACGATTTCACCGGCCACTTTCAAGGCGCGGCGGCCGTCTTCACCGGTGACCTCCGGAGTGGCGTGGGTGCGGACGCAGCGGATAAACGATTCGAGCTCCAGCTTCAAAGGTTCTTGCGGCGGATCGGCGACTTGGTCGCCATCAATCTTTAATTCCCCAGTCTCGCTTTTCAGCAGCTTCAGCACCAGCATTTCTTGTCGCGTGTAATCGATCGACACGTAATCGTTGGGTTGGAAGAATCGCAGCTTACGCACCTTCTCGGTCGAGACCCGCGAGGCCGTGAGGTTGGCGACGCACCCGTTCTTGAATTCGATGCGGACGTTGGCGATGTCGACCTTCGGCGTGAGGATCGGCAACCCCACCGCGCGAATGTCGGCGACCTCGGAGTCGACAAACGACAGCAGAATATCAAGATCGTGGATCATCAAATCGAGAACCACGTCGATATCGAGGCTGCGCGGCGTGAACAGACTCAGCCGGTGAATCTCGAAAAACTTTGGGCCGCGCAAGATTTTCTTGGCGGCCATCACGGCCGGATTGAAACGTTCGATGTGGCCGACCTGAAGAAGCCGACCCTTCTTTTGCGCCGCCTCAATCAAGGCGTCCGCTTCGTCGATGGAACTGGCGATGGGCTTCTCCACGAGCACGTCGATGCCTTGGTTCAGCAACCGCACGCCCAAAGCGGCGTGATCCACGGTGGGAACGGCCAGGCTGATGGCGTCCACCTTTCCAAAAAAATCTTCATAGCGGGCGAATGCGCGGGTGGAGTATTTCGCGGCGATCTCATCGGCGCGCGAGCGATTCGTGTCGAACAGGCCGACCAACTCCACATCCGGAATCTGCGAGTAGACGCGAACGTGATGCTGTCCCAGACTGCCGACCCCGATCACGGCCACACGAGTTTTGTGATTAGTTGAAGACATGGATAAATTCAAAATAGCTGCAGGCCGCTAAGTTGGTTCACCGCAGAGGCGCAGAGGGCGCAGAGATGGCGCAAAGGCTCTCTCTGCGCATCCTTTGCGTCCTCTGCGCCTCTGCGCGGTGAATTACTGTTGACCCCTACGAGAGTTCAGATGAAACAGAATAATATTGCTTACTCTTCTTTTACGGCTCGAACGCTTCAATCGCAATGTCTTTCTCATTCGCCAGCGCGATCAACTGCTCCCGCTCGAAGAGCAAGGTCTTCTCGGCGTCGAGCGCCAGCGCCGTGGCATTCGAATCGGCCATCAACTGGATGGTCGCCATGCCGATCACCGGGACATCGAATCGCATATCTTGATTGGGCTTGCTGACCTTGACGACGGTGAGTCGTCCGCCGTGGCTCAACTCCGCGGCTCGGAGAATCACCGCGTCGGTTCCTTCCATCGCTTCGATGGCCACGCAAGCGCAATTCTTCACCACGACGCACTGTCCGAGATCCATGCCGGCGACGGCTTTCGCGATCCGTCTTCCGTATTCGATGTCGGCGGCCTCTTCTTCGTTGGGCGCGCGCTTTGTGAGGACGCCGGGTTGAGGAAGCAGATCTTTCAAGAACACCGTGGAATCGATCAGCTCGATGCCTTCGTCCGCCAGAATTCGAGCGACGCCGCCGATGAGCGCATCAGTGTTCTTCTGTTTCAAGCTGGAGAGAAGCTTGAACAATCTCCAGTCCGGTCGAATATCGCTGAAAATAATCTTGTGCTTCACCTGCCCGGCCATGATGGCTTTCGAGACGCCTTCGCGCTTGAAGAGTTTGATCAAGCCGGAGAGATCGGCGATGGAGAGCCAATGGAAATTCGTCGCCTCTTTTTCCAGCTCCGGAAAGGCTTCTTCCCGAATGGCGGCCACCGCCATTTCGTGGCCTTGGCGGTGCGCGGACCGCAAAACCAGAAAAGGAAACTGTCCGTTACCGGCGATCAATCCGTATTTTTCCATGGGAGTCAATGGTTCGTGGCGCCGATGCCAAACTTCTTCCGACGCGATCCGGCGACGATCGCATCACTTAATCACGCCGCGCTCCGACGACTCGATGAACTCGATCAACGCTCTCACTTCTGCGGAGAGCTCGGCTTCCTGCTTCAATCTTGCGACGGCCTGCGTGGTGTTGAGCTTCGAAGCCAGCAGAACGTGAAACGCGTGCTCAATCTCCTTGATGGCTTTGGCGCTGAAACCGCGCCGCTGCAATCCCAAGGAGTTTGCCCCGAAGGCGTGCGTTCCACGCTCACTGACCGTCTTGGAATAGGGGAGCACGTCTCGCGTAATCACGGAATAGCCGCCGACAAATCCGTGCACGCCGACGCGGCAAAACTGATGCACCCCGGTGAAGGCGCCGATGGTGGCGTAATCGTCGATGATGACGTGTCCGGCGAGCGTGGCCGCGTTGGCCATGATGATGTGGCTTCCCAGGCGGCAGTCATGCGCCACGTGCGCGTAGGCCATGAGAAAATTGTGATCGCCGATCTTCGTGACGCCGCCGCCTCCTTCGGTGCCGCGATGCACGGTGACGAATTCTCGAATGACGTTGTGATTTCCAATGACAAGCCTGGTGGGCGCGCCGGCGTATTTCAAATCCTGAGGCGGATGCCCGAGCGACGCGAACGGAAAAATCCGGCAGTGCGTTCCAATCTCCGTCGGCCCTTCGATCACCACGTGCGCTTTCACTTCCGTCTGATCGCCAATGCGGACGTCCGCGCCAATACAAGAATACGGGCCGACGCTCACTTCTTCGCCGAGCGCGGCCTTCGGATGAATCATGGCGGTCGGATGAATCAAAGATGTCTTCAATTGAATCGATTCCATATTCCCGGCGCGCGCGACGAATCTCTCCACTTGGCGGTTCGTTCGCAGCGCGCTCGAAGTCGCCGATTCCTCACGTCGGCGCTCACGCGCTCTTGACTTCGTTGCGATTCACGACGGCGTACGTGACCAACGCCTCGGCGGCCAACTTTCCATTCACGCTCGCTTCGCCGCGCATCTTCCCGAACTTGCTTCGAATGGTTTGGGCCGTGACTTCGATGCGCAATTGATCCCCGGGCACGACCGGCCGGCGAAACTTGGCCGACTCGATGGCCACAGAGTAAACCAGCTTCTCGCCGCGGTCGGGAAGATCTTTCAAGATGAGCACCGCCCCAACTTGCGCAATCGCCTCAAGAATGAGCACTCCCGGCATGACCGGCGTGCCGGGGAAGTGCCCCTCAAAAAAAGGTTCGTTGATGGTGACGTTCTTCAGGCCCACGATTCGTTCCCCGGGCGTCAGGGCTTCGATTCGATCCACCAATAGGAACGGGTAGCGGTGCGGGATGATCTTCATGATTTCCTGAATGTCGAGGCTCATGCGTCTCCTTGGTGTGGAATGTGAATCGGACAGGCTGCTGAGAAACTCCTTTCGAGCATCAAGAAAGGTCGGCCTTTAGGCCGGCCAAAACGTGGCGAAAAAAGTTTCTCAGCAACCCGTTAGAAGAGCCTTCAAAGTCTACCGTCCCTCAGGCTTCAAATCAACCTCGGTCTTCTTGCCGCCCTTCGCAGGGGCACGGCGCGCCTTCGGCGGCATTTCGTGGGCGCGCGAGTCGAACCGTGCTTGGGGAGGGAAGACCACGCGTTTCGGTCTGCCCCTTCACAAAAAAGCGATCTTGGGAGATTGGGAATCATTCCCAAGATCGCAGACTCTTGCGTTGAATTTTGAAAGCGCTGAACCACGCCGGCAACGCGGCGAGGCAGATTTCACCGGGCATCCTGCGACGTTGTCTTGAGGAGCTACTTCTTCGCAGGCAGTGGAGTCGACGGTTTGGCGGCCGGGGCCGGCGTCTTGGCCTCCGCGGCATCATAACGGCGAATGATCTCCGTCGTGATGTTGGCCGTGGGCGTAAACCAAAGAACGCCGCTCTGGGGCGACGAAACATCGAGAACCGCCGTGTATCCTTGTTCGTCCGCGTACTGGCCGATAATCTGCAGCATCTTCCGTCCAATCTTGTTCACCACTTCGTTGGACAGGCTCTGGAATTCGTCTTGGGCATCCTGCTGCCGCCGCTGCAAGTCCTTGGTCTTCTGGTCGATCTGCCGAGCCAAGTCCGCCTTGGCATCGTCATTCAGAGTCGTGGACTGATCTTGGAGTTGCTTCTGCATCGCCTCGATGTCCTTCTGCAGCTTCTCCAATTCCGCTTTCCTGGCGCTGGCCTTTTGGTTGAGGAGTGCAGATTCGCGTTTTCCTTCATTGCATTCGGCAATCGCCTGTTGGATGTTGATGACGGCAATCTTCGACGCCGCTTGCGCGCGCATCGGCTTGGGAACCAGCGCGGCGCCAAACAGCACCATCACCAAAGCGATCACGTATTGTTTTTTCAAAGCAGTTTCTCCTTTTATAAATTAAGGTGATGACGGTCGAGCCGCTGGGGCGCGTCCTTCCGATATCGCAACGCTCCCTCACGTCTCCTGCCCACTAAAACGTTCGACCAATTGTAAACCGAAACGTCTTGACCGGCTCTCGGACATTGATCGGCGTTAGGTACGGCGAGGTCAAAACATTATTGGCGTAGTACGAGGGATCGTTAAACAATGCTTGAATGTTCGTGACGTGCGCGCGCGTGTACGGGTCCGTCGGCACGAACGGCGGCGGAGTGAAAGTAAAGTTGAGCCGCGACGGGTTGTACGCATAATAGACGCGGAACGGAGCATTCACCACGGGAAGCACCACTTGAAGCTCCAACCCCACCGACGTGCGCAATTTGAAATTGGTTCCTGAAACCAAGGGCACTCGCGTTTGGCCCAAGGCGTCCGGCACCGCCAAGGTCAACTGCGATTTCCGCAAGATGAACGAAGAGCCGGCGTCCACAAACGCCGCCAGCGTCACCGGGCCGAACAAAGGAATGCGATATTCGGCGTTGGTGATGACCTGTGTGTCGCCGCCCGGCTGAATCAAGCTCTCGGTTTGGAAGGACTGATAGTTGTATTGTTGCCGTCCGTCCGGCGTCAAAATCGGATTTCCAGCGGCGTCGTGCAAAGGCTCGGAGAAGGTCACCTGCTGCGGAAACAAGGCAATCGGCGACACCGCGCGAATGTCGAATCCGCGGATGGAGTCCTCACCGCCCGTGTAAAACCGCTCGTACGGCGGGACCACCAACCCGGTGGTGATATTCTGTCCCGGATTATTGGGATTGGGAATGGTGGTGCTGCCGAATCCGGAAACGTACGCGCCCAGGACATGGAAGCCGATCACGTTCCGGCCTTTATTCACCGGATGGAAAATCTTGAAATCCACAATGGGGCTGTAGGTGCTCACGTTCCCGCCCAGAATTCCTCCTTCGTACTGCAGCGCCATGTAAAGACTCTTTCCGGTATGCGGCGTGAACGGATTATCCACCGTGGAGTACTGATAGGACGGAATGACCTTGTGTGACTGGATATTCGACAGCGCGCTCGGCCCGCCCAGACTGCTGAACGTCAACAGATTGAAAAAGGCCTGAGCCGAGGGGTTCAAGTTCGTGATGGAAGAATTGTCCACCGCGAAACTCACGCCCACGCGCGTGAACGGCTTGGTGGGGTAGCTGGCGAAGAGCGTGAAGCCCGAGGAAGACTGCGTATATTGCTGGTAATTGCTGGTATTGCCCAGCAGGGCCGTGGACGGCAGACCAAACGCCAACGCCGTCTCCGTGGCTTGATCGTAATTGAAGCTGCGTTTGTAAATCGTGAATCCCGTGGTCAGCGGTCGGTCGCGAAAATAAGGCTCGGTAAAGCCGAAGGTGAAATTCTTTTCGCGCGTTCCGCCTTCGAGTTGAACCGTCAACGTCTCGCCCAAACCGAGAAAGTTGTTGGTTTGATAGGTCATGCCGATGAATGTTCCCGCCAATCCGCTGGCGCCGCCGCTGAATCCGATCGATTGTTTTCCGCGCTCTTTCAACTTCAGCGTCAAATCCACCGTGCCTTTTTGGTCGTTCAATTTCACGTCGTCGTCTTTGCCGGCTTTGACGGGTTCAAAGAATCCGAGTTGATTGATGCGAAGCAGACTCATTTCCCAGAGGCGCGTGTTGTAAACGTCGCCTTCGTCGAGCATCATCTCGCGGCGAATCACTTTATCGCGCGTGGTGGTGTTTCCGGTGAATTCGATGCGGTGTACAAAGAACTGCTTGCCTTCGTCGAATTTGATGGCAAAGTCCACCGTCTTCTTTTCGTCGTCAAAGGTCTGATCGGGGATTGGAGATTCGTTGATGTAGCCGCGTTCGCCGTAAGCCTTGCGGATGTTTTCGAAAGCTTTGCGAATCTTTCCGACGCTGAAAATGTCGCCGGGCTTCAATCCGATGACGGAATTCAGTTGATCCGTGGTGAACAGCTTGTTGCCGGTGATGGTCAATTGCCCCAGATGATATTGCGCGCCCTCTTCAATCGGGATGGTGACATCGATGCGCTTACCGGGTTTCGGGGCGATCCACGGAATCGGAATCGGGAAGCCGGCCGTGTCCAGCAACTTGGTGTGGGGCTCCTCGGCGATCATTTTGGCGTAGCCCTTGTCTTGATAGAGGCTGCGGACACGCTCCAAATCTTCCGCCATCTTTCCTTTGTCGTAAGTGGAGTGGAAGAGATAGAAGAAGGGCGGCAATCCTTTGGGGCGCTCATTCTTCATCGCCCGAACCAACTTCCCCGTCGAAAACACTTTGTTCCCGGTGAATGCAATCTTTCCCACTTTCACCTTGGGGCCTTCCTCCACGTTGAAGGTGAGTTCCACGGAGGAAGGCGGAACGTCTTTCACCTCGTAGGTCACTTTGGCGAACTGTCGTCCGCGCTCCGCCAAATAATCTTTGATCACTTCCTCGGCCTTCTTGACGCGGGTGGGATCGAATTGCGATTCGATGGAGAGTCCCACCTTCTGCTCCTTGTACCGGTCCAACAATTCCGATTGAGTGATCGACTTCAATCCCACGTAATTGATCTTGCGGATGAGCGGGCGTTCCTTCACGGTGAAGGTGACGATAATTCCCTTGGTTCCCGGCTCGGTAGTCAGCTTGATGTCGTCGAGCAGATGCGTGTTCCACAGGGCATTGAAATCGCGGCGCAAGGCGTCGGGATCGTAGGGATCGCCCTTGCGAGTCAGGATGCGGGCGCGCAACGTCTCTTTGGGAATGCGGCGATTGCCGGTGATGATGATGTCTTCAATCACCGGATTGACCTTGGCAGGTTGAGTCAGCGGAACTTCCGGAACCGGTTGTGGAGTCGGCGCTTGTTCCGGCGGCTTGACCGTGGGGACCGCTTCAAACGGATTCTGCTGTGGGGGCTTCTTTT
Organism: uncultured Acidobacteriota bacterium; assembly: GCA_964537865.1. Classification (GTDB taxonomy): domain Bacteria; phylum Acidobacteriota; class Terriglobia; order JAIQFV01; family JAIQFV01; genus CAZIDA01. Next base: position 1,631 of record CAZIDA010000015.1, on the reverse strand, counting down.
CCGGCGGCTTCTTCTCGGGTTGCTGAGATTCGGGCTTCTGGGGCGCCGGCTTCTGTTGATCCGGTGCGGGCGGCTGTTGACTGGAAGAAGAACTTCCTTGCGCCCGGATCAAGTGGGGCGTCATTCCCAAAAATAACAGCAGCGTCGCGACCAATAGCCTCCGGGCGCTATTCTTCCCCGGCCACCGCATTGAAATGAGCAAAGATTCCTCCCACTCGACAGTTCGTCCCTTAAAGCCTTTCCTTGCGCGGGATCAACTCAGATGATGACTCGAAATAGCTGAAGGTTGTTTCACGGATCATTTGTAGAGCAACACCGGCTCCGGTTCCGTGGAATTCGATGCGCGATAGTAGAGCCCGTCGTTCTCGGCAAAGACCTCCAGCTTGGATTCGGGACGCAGACGATCGTGAATTAAAGCTTCCGACAAAGGGTCTTCAATGTATTTTTGAAGGGCGCGACGAAGCGGCCGCGCGCCATAAGATCGATCCGAACAGGTCTTCTCGACAATCCATCGCTTGGCGTCTTCCGAAAGCACCACCTCGATCTTTCGTTGCGCCAACGTTTGATTCATTTGGGCCACCAGCAGCTCCACGACCTTCAACAGATCGTTGTCGGTGAGGGCGTTGAACACCAGCACCTCGTCGAGCCGATTCAGAAACTCGGGATTGAAGATGCGCCTCACTTCACCGAGCACCATCTCCTCCATCTTCTCCTGAGTGAACTGGTCGGAAGGCGCCTGGAATCCCATCGAGGCGCGTTTTTGCAGGAAGCGCGCGCCGATGTTGGAAGTCATCACCAGGATGGTGTTCTTGAAATCCACCGTGTTGCCGAGGCCGTCGGTCAACTGACCGTCCTCGAAGACTTGCAGCAGAATGTTGAAGAGATCGTAGTGCGCTTTCTCGATCTCATCGAGGAGAATCACGGAGTAAGGATTGCGTCGCACGCGCTCCGTCAACTGGCCGCCTTCTTCGTAGCCCACGTAGCCCGGAGGCGAGCCGATCAATTTCGACACGGAATGTTTCTCCATGAACTCCGACATGTCGAATCGGATGAGGGCCTTCTCGCTGCCAAATAAAAAGTGCGCCAAGGTGCGCGCCATTTCGGTTTTGCCGACGCCGGTCGGACCCAAGAAGAGGAACGAGCCCACGGGACGCGCGGGATTTTTCAAGCCGGCGCGGGAACGGCGAATCGCCCGAGCCAACGCGGAAATGGCGGCGTCCTGGCTGATGATGCGCTTGTGCAATTCCTCTTCGATGCGCAGCAGCTTTTGGCTCTCTTCCTCTTTGATGGAAGTGACCGGAATTCCGGTCCACCGCGCCACCACCTCTTCAATTTCCGCGGGCGTGACGACCCCCGTCGGATTCTCGTCGATGTTGAGCGTCTCGCGCAACTCCTTCAAGCGGTCGCGCTCGCGCCGCCCTTCGTCGCTGTAGAATCGCGCCTTCTCAAATTCCTGGTTCTGAATGGCCGCTTCCATGCGGGTCGAAAAGAACTTGATCTTGCGCTGCGCTTCGCTCACTTCATCCGGCAGCATGGTCTGCCGCAACTTGACGCGCGCTCCCGCCTCGTCGATCAAATCGATCGCTTTGTCCGGCAGGAAGCGGTCCGAGATGTATCGATTGGAGAGGTAC
>CAZIDA010000014.1:0-17076 GCA_964537865.1 uncultured Acidobacteriota bacterium | reverse complement strand
ACATCATCGAAGAAGTCACGCGGCAGCTGAATTCGTTGAAGCGGCAAGCCTCCAAGGCGCGCCGCTACAAAGAGCTTCGCGAAGCGCTGCGCGAGAAGACGACCTCCATCCTGTTCAGCAAGCTGATGGCCCTGGAAGAATCGATGGCGCAGACGCGGCAACAATTGGAAGCCGCGGTCGCGCAGGCGGAGGCGGCGCGGCAGGAACTCCGTTCGCTGGAGGCCGCGCAGGTGGCCACGCAGCAGCACAGCTTCGAGCTGGAAGATTTGCTTCGACAGCGGCACGAGAACTTGTCGCAAACGCATCTCGAATTGGATCGCGCGCAGAACAAGATTGCGTACAGCCATCAACAACTGGGCGCGCTGGAACAGCGCCTTCGCGAGCTGGAGACCGAGAACGAAAATCTTACGGCCCAAGCCACCGTCATGGATTCCGAGGTGGCGGTGAAGCGAGCGGAAGACGATCAGATTGCGCGGGAATTGCAGGCGATCGAGGACGAGTTGTCGAAAGGGGTGTCGCGGGCCAACGCCCTCGGCGATCAAGTCCGGGAGATCGAAGAAGGTCTCGAAAGTCAGCGCTCGCAGCTTTTGGAGGCCGTCCAGCGCGCGGCCACACTGGCCAATCAGATTTCGCAGATCGATGAAGCGGACGCCCGCCTCGGTGCTCAGCGAGAGCGCATGGAAAGAGAGTTGGCCGACACCCGCGGAGAAGCGGCGCAGTGGGAGCAAGAACGGGAACGATTGGGGCGGACCATCGAAGAAGAGCGGGCCGAGTTGCAGCGCGTCTCCGGAGAATTGGAGACCGAGAATGCGGCACTCGATGGTTTGCGATCCCGCGAGACAGAGGTTCAGTTGCGCCTTGACGATTCGAAGACTCAACAGGCCGACGCGGTGGCAAGACAACATTCCATCGAGGACGTGGTGCAGCATCACGCTTACGTGGACGAAGGCGTGAAGCAGCTCTTGACTTCCGATCGCGATGGCGGCCGGCAGTTCAAGGCGCTCGGGGTGCTGGCGGATTTCATCGAAGTCGAATCCGAGTTCGAGCCCGCCATCGAAGAATTTTTGAAAGACGAACTGGAATTCTTGGTGGTGGAGTCGACCGACGTGGCGCGTCGGGGAATTGAAATCCTGCGCGCAAAAGCGGCCGGACGCTCGACCTTTGTGCTTCCCCGGCCGATCGATTCCTCGGCGATGGATGCGCCTTCCGTGAATCCGCGGATTGTGAATCAGCCGGGAGTGGTGTCGGCGATTTCTTCCGTGGTTCGGCTTCAAGGACGCTTGACCGAATCCACGGCTCAGATTCTCCCGCTGCTCTTCAACGCCTATCTTGTGGAATCGTTCGACACGGCGGACCGGCTGGCCGCGCAATTTCCTCGCGCCACGTTTGTCACGCGCGAGGGAGAGGTTTTTCGCGGATGCTGGATTCGCGGCGGCCGTCGCAGCTCCAGCGGGCCGCTCTCTCTCAAGCGGGAGCTGCGGGCGTTGGACGTTAGGCTGAAAGAATTCGAAGCGATGACGGCGCAGTGCGAATCGGATCGCGCGCGCTTGAGGACCGAGATCTCCGAAAAGGAATCGGCGATCCAATCGCTCGAACAACGGAAGATCGAGCTCGAAAAGATTCGGGTGGGATCGGATCATCGCTTGCAGCAGCACGACGGCGAAATGGCGCGAGCGCGACAAAAGGCGTCGGTGCTGGAGGGCGAGTTGTCGCGCTTGGATTTGGAGCGCCGACAAGCGCGGGAAGCGCAAGCCGCGTCACGTCGGGAACTCGAAACGCTGCAGGCTTCGAAACAATCCATCGATGATCGGATCGCGCAGGAATCGGAGCGAGTCAAAGCCATCAAGGCGCAGATGGAATCGGCGAATGTCGAGATTTTGGAAAGAAAATCGAAGTGGGCGACGCTGACGGAACGCCAACAGTCGAGCCGTCAAGTGTTGGACCGGCTGGCGCAGCAGCAGGAAGAACTGCACCGGCGGCAGGAGCGGATGCGGCAGCAGCAAGCGGACGCGCTCGAAGAGCAATCGGCGCTGCGGTCGTCGTTGGTGGAAGTAGAAGCGGAAATGGTGCGGCTGTCGAACACCCAGACGGAATTGGAAGCCGCGATTGTGGAGTCCACGCGGGAAGCCGAGAACGCGCGATCGAAGTTGGTGGAACTGGAAGAGCAGTTGAAGGGGCAACGCGAACTTCTGTCGCAGCAGATGGAAGCGCGCTCGGAAATCGAGGTGAACGTCGCGCGATTGGAATCGGAGTTGAGCCACGTTCAGCAGGCCTGTCAACAAGAACTCGATCGGCCTTGGGAAGAACTGAAATTGCTTCAGACGGCGCGCCTGGAAGGCGAGGCGCTGGAGTTGGTGGAACAGGAACACGCGCAGCTTCGCCAGAAGATCGAGTCCATGGGCGCCATCAACATGATGGCCCTCGAAGAATACGCCGAGTGCGAACAGCGATTCGAGTTTCTCAACACCCAGCGCAAAGACTTGCTCGATTCCATCGCCGACACCACGCAGACCATCGAAGAAATCGACCTGGTCTCCCGGCAGCAATTTCAAGAAGCTTTCGACGCCATCAACGAAAATTTCCAGGAGACTTTCAAGCAATTGTTTGGCGGCGGCTACGGCGCCATGCGGTTGACCGACGAAAACGATTTGCAGCAAAGCGGCATCGATCTCCACGCCCAGCCGCCCGGCAAAAGACTTCAGAACGTTCTGCTCCTTTCCGGCGGCGAGAAAGCGTTGACGGCCATTGCGCTGCTCCTGGCCATCTTCCAATACCAACCCAGTCCCTTTTGCGTGCTCGATGAAGTGGACGCGCCGCTGGATGAGTCGAACGTGGAGCGCTTCTCGCGGATCATCGCGCAATTGGCCGGGGAAACCCACTTCATCGTCATCACGCACAACAAAAAGACGATGGAGATTGCGCGCTCCATGTACGGCGTCACCATGCAAGAGGCCGGCGTTTCCAAGCTGGTCTCCGTGAAATTCAACTGAAGGCCCGAGATTTCTCGCCGCCGTGACGGTGGCGCGCCCGCGGCAGCTCTCTCCCTATCTTCTTCCTCAAAAATATTTTTCCGCGCCTCGCTGTAAAATCTCCTTTGTCAAATTTTTTCTTCATCGCAGGGGAAAATTTTTTTCGGACATGTGCTTGACAAAAGATTCGCGGCGAAATAGATTGCTGGAGCTTTCTACTTTTCCTTTTTCGCAATGATGATGAACTCAATTCTGACCATCACTGAACTTCCCGGCGTTCCGCTGTTCATTCGCGGCAAAGTGCGTGACGTTTATCAACTGGGTGACAAACTGCTGATTGTGGCGACGGATCGCATTTCCGCATTCGATTACGTGTTGGCCAGCGGGATCGAAGGGAAAGGGCGCGTGCTGACTCAGCTTTCCCGGTTTTGGTTTGATCTTCTCCGTCCTATTGTGGAGAACCATGTGGTGAGCACCGAGGTGAGCGAATACCCGTCGGCGCTCCAACCGTTTCGGGATCAGTTGGTGGAACGCTCCATGTTGGTTCGAAAAACCAAGATGGTACCGGCGGAATGCGTCGCTCGCGGCTACCTCTCCGGATCGGGTTGGAAGGATTATCTCGGCGCGGGCGCGGTGTGCGGCATTCCCCTTCCGAAAGGTTTGAAGGAATCATCGAGATTGCCGGAGCCGATCTTTACGCCATCGAGCAAAGCCAAGAGCGGGCACGATGAGAATATTTCATTCGAGCGATTTGCGGCGGGAGTGGGAGATCAAGCGCTCGCCGAAAAGCTGCGGGAGTTGACGCTGAAGTTGTATTCGACGGCGGCGGCTTATGCGGAAGAGCGCGGCATCATCATTGCCGACACGAAGTTCGAATTTGGATTGTGGGACGGGCGAATCATTCTCATCGATGAATGTCTGACCCCGGATTCATCGCGGTTCTGGCCGAAGAGTTCGTATCGAGAGGGCGGGCCTCAGCCTTCTTTCGATAAGCAGTATGTTCGAGACTACTTGGAGTCGATTCACTGGAATAAACGGCCGCCGGCGCCGGCGCTGCCGGAAGAAGTTTCAAAGGCAACCACGCAAAAGTATTTTGAGGCTTATCGGCGTTTGACGGGGAAGGATCTGAATTAGAAATCCCGGCTGTTAATACTCCAAAGGCCGGACATCGTGAGCCTGGCGGTGAGGCTCTTGAGTATGTCCCTGAATGGTTTGGATGTTTTGGTGTTGGCGATCATTTTGTATTCCGTCGTTCAAGGTTTCATCAAAGGAATGACGCGCCAAATCATCTCCATCGGCGCTTTGGTGGTCGGCCTGCTCCTGGCGGCCTGGTATTACGCGCGAGGCGCGGCGCTGCTGGTTCCTTACTTTCGCCAGTGGGAAATTGCGGCTTTCGTTTCGTTCATCTTGATTTTCATCGGCGTCAAATTGGTTGGAGTCGGCGTCGGATATTTGGTGGGGAAAGTTCTATCGGCGGCGGAGTTGCGTTGGTTCGACCGTGTTCTGGGCGCCTTCTTTGGATTCGCCAAAGGTTTTCTCTTAAGCGCCGTTTTGTTTTTGGGCTTGTTGGTTTTTCCGTTTGATCTGAGATGGGTGAAGTCGGCCACGACGGCGCCTTATTTGCTGCGAGGAGCTCGATTCATTGCGGCCATTACGCCGCCGGAAATCAAAGTTCGATTTGATGAGGGTATGACCAAGCTTCGAACCCTATGGAAAGAGTCGGGAAGCATCTGATGCGGAGTCCACGAACGTTGGGACTGAGAATCTTTTGTCGCCTCATAATCTATCGGCATTCATGAAAACTCTATCAAGCTCGCGGGGAGGCGGTAGCCGTGAAAGAACAACTTGAGTCGCTGATCAATCAAATGGTGGACAGGGGAATCCTCTACGATGAAGCGGTGTCGGAATTCGAGAGGAAATTTATCCGCAAGGTGTTGGAGCGAAACGAGTGGAACCGGTGTCGGGCGGCCCGCATGTTGGGCATTCATCGGAATACGCTCAGCAAGAAAATCACGGAGTACAAGTTGCGCCTGTAGGAGGTTGCTGAAAAAACTCTTTGAGGAGTACACCGCAGGCGGGGCAGGTTCCCTTGCCTGTCAGGCGTTTTGAAGCGAGAGCGCTCCAGGGCGCGGACAAGAGTGTCTGCGCCACAACAGAACGCCGCTAAAACACCTTGCCGGTGCGATTCCAACGTGTGCGGTCGAGGAAGTGGAAGAGGATGGAGGAATAGAATTTGAGTCGGCCGGAGAAGCCTCCGCCCATCCATTCCTGAGTGGGCGCATCGTACGACCAGAAAACCACCCACGGTTCTCCCACCACGTTTTCAAACGGCACAAAGCCCCAGAAACGGCTGTCGTAACTGAGGTCGCGGTTGTCGCCCATCGCGAAGAAGCGGTCGGGCGGCACGCGGATGGGCGCCATGTTGTCGCGCATGCGCACGTCCTCAGGAACATAGTCGGAGTCTCCGTACACGTTCGGGTCGGAATGAATGGCGTAAGGTTCGTTCAACTTCTGGCCGTTGAGATAAACGACTTTGCGGCGAATCTCAATTACGTCGCCGGGGAGCGCAATCACACGCTTGACATAAGTCAGCGAGGGATCCAGTGGAAATCGAAACGCCACGATGTCGCCACGCTTGATGGTTTTCAAAGCGGGGAGGCGGAGATCGGTGAAAGGAATGCGCGGTCCGTAGGGCAGCTTGCTCAGGAAAAGATGATCGCCAATCAGGATGGTGCGCTCCATCGAGCCGGTCGGCACCACCGTGGCTTCAATCACAAACGAGCGAATGAAGAACACGGCGATCAAAACAAAGAGGAGAGACTTCACGTTCTCCCAAACGAGATGTCTCCAATGTGACTTCGGCGCCCCCGCGGCCTCGCGGACTTGTTCTGGGGCGGGCTCAGGAGCGACCGGTGTCGGCTCTTCCATTCATCCCCTCCTGCTCAAAAACGTCTTGTGACAAAGAGCGGGATTATACCAAGATTTCTTCGAAGCCAGGAGTATTTGTTTCGGCCTCCGTCGGCGCACCCCGCAATTGACGCCTCGTCTCGCCTAAGCTAGAATTTGTTTTTAGAAAGACGGATGATTCCAGCCCATGAAGGCATCGAAGACTCGCCGGAAATTTTATCGGTTTCGTAACCGCATGCTCGCGATCATGCTGTTGACCATGATCCTGTGCGTCGGGGTCCTGGTGGGCCTCCACAATTACAATACCGGCATTATCGATCAGCACGTCGTCGAAACCACGAACGAGCTTCTCAACATCATTCAAATCGCGGAGACCAAGATTCCCACCGGGGAAACGCCGCAAATGGCCGTTCAGAAATACATGGAGGAACTGACCAGTCACGGTGTTTCCGGGGTCCGGATTGTCGATGCGAGCGGACAGAATTCCATCATTGCCAGCACCAACCCCAAGGAGATCGGCAGGAAGATCAAACCCAAGAGGGCGATCTATAGAAAAAAGCTGCCGTTCAAAATTTATGGAACAGTCAGCGACGAAGAGGACGCCGCCTTGCAGGAACCGTATAAAATCACTTTTCCGGTGGTTCAGGGGGAAGAGGTGATTGGGTATTCCGTGTTGGACATGCCGCTCGATAATTTTAAGAAGCTTCTCGATCGGATTTATTTGGAGCGGGTGTTGGCAACCTTCGGCATTTTGTTGGTGGCGACGGGATTGAGTATTTATCTGGCGATCCGGTTCACTCGGCCCATTGACGATCTCGTGGAAGCTTCTCGGCAAGTGGCGGCGGGGAATTTGGATTTTTCGATTCCCATCAAAACGCGCGATGAGATCGGGACCCTGGCCGCCACCTTCAACGAAATGATCGAAAAGTTGCGCGAGAGCCGGAAGCTGGAAGAGCGGTTGTATCAAGTGGAAAAACAATCCACCTTGGGCCGGCTGGCCTCGGGAATCGCTCACGAGATCAGGAATCCGTTGAACTACATCAACCTGTCCATCGATTACGCGAAAGACAAGTTTCAGCCGGAGGATTCGGAGAAGGCCGAGGCTTATCAAAAGACCCTCGACAACATCAAAGGCGAAATCCTGCGCTTGAAGAAAATGGTGAGCGAGTTTTTGGAGTTTGGAAAACCGACGCGGCTGGCGTTGAGCGCGTATTCCCTCAGGAGCATCGTCGACGACGTGGTCAACTTGCTCGCCCGGAAAATTGAAGATCAGCATATCAAAGTCAAACTGGATCTTCCCGCCGGTGAAAACCTCGTGCGGGTCGATCACGAGCAAATCAAAACATGCTTGATCAATATTCTGATCAACCCCATTGAGTCGATGCCCCACGGAGGCGCTTTGACAATCTCCGCGCTGGAAGACCTGGAGCAACCGAAGATTCGGTTGGTGGTTGCGGATTCCGGTGGCGGCATCGCCGATGAGGTGCAAGGGAAAGTCTTCGAGCCTTATTACTCCACGAAGGAAACCGGCGTCGGGTTGGGTTTGGCGATCACAAAAAAAATCATTGAGGACCACGGCGGAAGGGTTTGGCTGGAGAGCAAGGCGCATCAGGGGACGCGGATTTTTGTGGAATTGCCTCTCGTGAAAGAGCCGGAGATGTCCGTGGCTTGACAGGATGGGCGCGCAGCGAGGGGCGCTGAAACCCCAACCGCAAGAGATCCGGTGAAGCGAAATCCATCGACGCGGTTGTTCGACAGGCGGAAGACAAAGGAGAATCGATGAAAGCTCAGGTCATTGTGAATTTGAAGAAAACGGTTTTGGATCCTCAAGGAAAAGCCATTCAACACGCTATTGAGAGCCTGGGTTTCAAAACGGTCTCCCAGGTGCGGCAAGGAAAGGTTTTTGAAATCGATCTGCGGGATGTCACCGACGAACACCTCGCTCGGGAGCATGTTGAGCGCATTGCGCGTGAGGTGCTCACCAATCCCGTGATTGAAGAATTCTCTTACGAGATCAGCAGGTAATGGATGCGGGCTTTTTCCCAGAGAGGCCGGAGTGGGCCACACGGACTTTCGACGGATGGGTGTGGCCGGGCCGCGCACAAGCCCTGAAACGCGTTTTTTCAGGAGAGGCGAAATGAAGATCGGAGTAGTGGTTTTTCCGGGGAGCAATTGCGATCACGACGCCTTCTACGTGATTCAACAGGTCCTCGGAAAGCCGGTGGAGTTCATCTGGCACGAGAAAGAAGAGCTGCGGGGATTCGACGCGATTGTTCTTCCGGGAGGCTTCGCGTACGGGGATTACCTTCGCACCGGCGCCATCGCGAAGTTTTCACCGGTGATGAAAGCGGTGCGACGATTTGCCGAGGAGGGCGGGCCGGTGCTCGGCCTCTGCAACGGCTTTCAAATTCTTTGCGAGTCGGGCTTGCTGCCGGGGGCGCTGATGCGCAATCGGGGATTGGAATTTGTGTGCAAGCACGTTTACCTTCGGACCGAAAACGTCTCCACGCCTTTCACGCAAGCTCTCGATCGCGGTCGCGTGTTGAAGGTTCCCATCGCTCACATGGAAGGAAATTTTTTCGCCGATGAGAAAACGCTCGACGCCCTGGAAGCCGACGGCCAGGTCGTATTCCGATATTCCACGCAGGACGGCGCCATCACGGACGCCGCGAATCCGAATGGCGCGGCGCGAAACATCGCCGGAATCTGCAACCGCTCGGGAAACGTGCTGGGAATGATGCCCCACCCGGAGCGGGCCAGCGAATTGGCGTTGGGATCGGAAGACGGTCGGGCACTCTTCGAGTCGCTGGTGTCCAGTTTGGTGGCTCGGTGAATCTCATGCATCAAGAAAGTGGGTCATGATCGAAACAACTCTTTCGAGTGAAGTCGTTCGGCAGCACGGAATCACGGAAGACGAGTACGCGCGCATCGTGAAGATTTTGGGCCGCGATCCCCATCTCACGGAGTTGGGAATTTTCTCGGTCATGTGGAGCGAGCACTGCTCCTACAAAAGCTCGCGATGCCACCTGAAACGCCTGCCCACGCGCGGTCCGTGCGTGCTGCAAGGGCCCGGAGAAAATGCCGGCGTCATCGATCTGGGCGACGGCATCGCGGTGGCTTTCAAGATCGAATCGCACAACCATCCCAGCTTTGTCGAGCCGTTTCAAGGCGCGGCCACCGGCGTGGGCGGAATCCTGCGCGATATCTTTACGATGGGGGCGCGTCCCATTGCGGCGATGAACAGCCTGCGGTTCGGGTCGCTGCATCCAAAGAACGGCGACGCGGAGACGGCGCTCCGCAATCGCCGCATTCTTCGCGGCGTGGTGGCGGGGATCGCGTTCTATGGAAATTGTTTTGGCGTGCCGACCGTGGGCGGAGAAGTTTATTTCGAAGATTGTTATTCGCAGAATCCGCTTGTCAACGCCTTCGCGCTGGGGATTTTCGAAAAGGACGAACTCACCGGGAAGCCGCAAATCTTTTTGGGGAAGGCGACCGGAGTGGGGAATGCGGTCATTTACATCGGCGCCAAGACGGGCCGTGACGGAATTCACGGCGCTTCGCTGCTGGCATCGTCGGAGTTTGATGAAACGACTTCCGCCAAACGTCCCAACGTCCAAGTGGGCGATCCGTTCCTCGAAAAATGTCTGTTGGAAGCTTGCCTCGAAGCGATGCAGACGGGCGCGGTCCTGGGCATTCAGGACATGGGCGCCGCCGGCTTGACCTGCTCCACCTGCGAAATGGCGGCTCGCGGCGGCGCCGGTGTCGAGATCGAATTGGAACGAGTGCCGCAGCGAGAGACCGGAATGAACGCTTACGAGATCATGCTGAGTGAATCGCAAGAGCGAATGTTGTTGGTGGCGGAACGCGCTCGCCTTGGCGAACTTCAAAAGACATTTTCAAAGTGGGGACTCGACGCGGTGGAAATCGGATCGGTGACCGACGACGGAATGCTGCGAGTTCGTCATCATGGGGAAGTTGTGGCGGAAATTCCCGCGCAATCGTTGGCGAACGACGCCCCGGTGTATGAGCGTCCGATGGCCGCGCCCACCGTGGTATCAGCGCCCGCTTGTCGAAGAAGTGATTCGACGGCCTCGCGCGTCGAGTGGTTGCCGGATTCGTGGGACGTCGCGGAGATTCTCCAGCGATTGTTGACGAGTGAAAATCTGTGTAGCCGCCGCTGGGTGTATCAGCAGTACGACTACATGGTCCGCACGAACACTTGCGTGGCGCCGGGAAGCGACGCCGCGGTCATTCGCGTGAAAGGAACCTCTCGAGGCATCGCGTTGTCTTTGGATGGAAACGGCCGGTATACCGCCGTCGAACCTCGCGAAGGCGCAAAGCTGGCGGTCGCCGAAGCGTGCCGCAATCTCGCGTGCGTGGGCGCTCGACCGCTGGCCGCAACCAACTGCTTGAATTTCGGCAATCCGGAAAAGCCGGAGGTGATGTGGTCGTTCAGCGAAGTGATTGACGGAATGAAAGAAGCCTGCGAAGTTTTCGGAACACCGATCACCGGCGGCAACGTGAGCTTCTACAATGAATCCTACGGCAAAGGAATTTACCCGACGCCGGTGATTGGATTGGTTGGCGTGGTCGACGAAATTTCAAGATTGACGCCCTCAGCGTTTCAGAATTTGGGAGACGTGATCGCCTTGATGGGCGACGTTTCTGTTCAACCGGAAGAAGAGTTTCAAAACTCCGCTTCGGAGTTTCTGAAGACTTGGCGAGGCGAAGAAGCGACGCGTCTTTCCCGGATCGACCTTCACTTCGAACGATCGCTCCAAGAAAGTCTACGGTTCATCCAAAAACAAGGTCTTCTGCAATCCTGTCATGATCTGTCGGAAGGCGGACTTGCGGTGACGGTCGCGGAGTGTTGTTTTGGAAGTCCGGGAAGCGCGTTGGGGGCCGACATCGATGTGGACGCCGAATCGAAAGGCGAGGCCATCAGCGTCCTCTTCGCTGAAAAACCGTCCCGCGTGTTGATCTCGTTTTCACCGGTGAATCGGCCGGCCATTGAAGAAGTCTGTCGGCAACGCGAACTTCCTTTCAAAGTCCTGGGACATGTGGTAAAAGAGAATTGGGTGATCCGACACAGAGAAGCGCCTGTTGTTCAATTTCCGGTCAAGTCGCTTTTTGAGTCCTGGGACTCGCAGTTGGCTGCATTAGCTTCAGCCGTGGGATGAGGTGTTTCGACGGGCGGCATCGATAGGAACGGGTCACTTGGTGTTTTGAAAAGAAGGTCTATCAGCGTGTCAGAACAAACAATGAAAGAAACTTTTTCGGAGGACCTGGACGATCACTTTCACGATGAATGTGGAATCTTCGGGGTGTATGGTCATCCGGATTCCGTGCGGCTGACGTATCTCGGCTTGTATGCCTTGCAGCATCGCGGGCAGGAGAGCGCGGGGATGGCGGTGTCGAACGGAGAGCGCCTCCAATGCGAAAAGGGAACCGGATATGTGGCCGACATTTTTTCGATCGACAAACTGAATTTGTTGAACGGCCCGCAATCCATCGGGCACACGCGCTATTCCACGGCCGGTGGAAGCGGGATTTTGAATGCGCAACCCATCATGGTGGCTTGCGGCCGAGGAGAGATCGCGCTGTGCCACAACGGGAATCTCACCAACGCCGAAGAGTTGCGCGCGGAATTGGAACAGAAGGGATCGATCTTCCAGACTACAAGCGACAGCGAGGTGATTCTTCATCTGATGGCGCGTTCCTCGGCGCCGACGGTGGAAGGCGCGTTGCTGGAAGCCCTTCAGCAAATCAAGGGCGCGTACTCCCTGTTGATCATGACCAAGAACTGCATGTACGCCGTGCGCGATCCGCGCGGCTTCCGACCTTTGTCATTGGGCAGATTAGGCGATGCGGTGGCGTTCTCTTCCGAGACGTGCGCCTTCGACTTGATTGACGCCACGTATGAGCGGGACGTCGCGCCCGGAGAAATCTGCGTGGTGGAACCGGGAGGGACACGGTCGTTCTCGTTTGAGAAGCCGCAGCCGCATTCCTATTGCATCTTCGAGCACGTTTATTTTTCTCGGCCCGACAGCGTGGTGTTTGGGCGCTCGGTGCAGCGTAGCCGCGAGCTGCTGGGACGAATCCTGGCGCGGGAAGCGCCGGCGGATGCCGATCTCGTTGTTCCGGTGCCGGATTCCGGCGTGGCGGCTGCGCTCGGCTTTGCGCACGAATCCGGGCTGCCGCTGCAATTTGGCCTCATCCGAAATCACTACGTGGGACGGACCTTCATCGAGCCAAAGCAGGCCATCCGCCACTTCGGAGTGAAGGTGAAGCTCAATCCGGTTCGCGAAATTCTGGAAGGAAAGCGAGTTGTTCTGATCGATGACTCCATTGTCCGCGGAACCACCAGTCAAAAGATTGTGCGGATGGTGCGCTCGGCCGGCGCCCGCGAGATTCACATGCGCATCAGTTGCCCGCCGACCATTTCGCCCTGTTTTTATGGAATCGATACGCCCACGCGAAGAGAGTTGATTGCGGCCAATCGAAGCGTCGAGGAGATCCGCGAGTTCATCGGCGCCGATTCGCTGTCGTACCTTTCGTTGGAGGGATTGAAGAAATCGGTGGAGGCCGACGCTCCGCGCTACTGCACGGCGTGCTTTACCGGATGTTATCCGACGGAGTTGCCGGAGAGCACCGCCAAAAGACTGGCCCTTCCCATCTTCCAATCCGTGCGGTCCTCTTGATGACCAGAGCCTGTTAATGAGGCGATGGAGGGTCCGGTGAGGCGGGCAACATCTGACGAAGGATTTTCAGATTGCTCATGACCTGAGAGACTTCCGGCGCCGTCGGTTGTTCCCGCAAAAAATTCTCCATCTCCCGATAAGCCTCATCGAGTTGGTACTTCTTCAAATAAACGTTGGCAAGCTGCAACCGTGAGTAGCTCTTCACCAGCGGATCCAGTGAGAAAGCGCGCTTCAAGCTCTTCTCCGCTTCGTCCAGCCGATTCATCTTATAAAAGATGTAGCCCTGAAAATAGTAAGGGGCTGCCTTATCCGGCGCCAGCGAGATGGCCTTTTGAAAATAGGCTAGCGCCGGCTGCAACTCCCCCTTCCGGACGTCAAGGAGCCCGAGGTAATAATTGACCTTGGCTGACGAAGGAAAAAGTTTGAGGGCCGCCTGCAAATGCGGGATCGCTTGCTCCGGTTGATCCAAACGAAAATACAGAAGTCCGAGGTTTCGTTGCGCCGAATAGAAATCCGGTGAAATGGCGATAGCTTTTTGAAGCTCGCTGATGGCCGCTGGAGTTTTGCCGGCGCGATCCAACTCCAGAGACATACGGTAATGCTTCATCGCTTTGCCGGGGATCTTCGTTGCCAGCAACTTCACCGAGACCGCATCACTCAATTCGTCATCGGCCTCGACCTTTTCCACCCGCCTCTCATTTTTGGGAGAGAGGAAGACATCCATGTAAAAGGTCATCGGATTGTTGCCGTAAAGATCGACGCTCTGATTCACATCTTTGAATTTCTCAGCCTGAATTGAGATGTTGTAGTTGCCCGGCGGAAGGTCTCTGAATTCGAAGGAGTGATCGGAGTGAATGAAATCCTGTTCGATATCCACTCCCAAGTGTTGCAGACGAACTTCCAGGATGTCCGGGACCCCATTGGGAATATCGGAGATCACGCGTCCATGAATGGCGAAGACCACTTTATTGGGTAAGGTTGAAGTAGCTGGAGGGGAGGGAACCCGTTGTGCTACCATCAGCGACGCCAAAATAAGGCTAATCGCTCCACCCGTTAACCAGGGGAGTCTCGTCACCGAGGGATTTGTCCAACGCATGAGGGCAAACCCTCCTTATCAGAAATTTGAAGGACGCCATTAGGCTATTACTCCATGATTGAAATGTAAAGCCAAATCCAAAGGGCCAACTCGATGCTCAACAGATGTCCCTGGTCGACCACCGATCCTCTCTACATTGCCTACCACGATGAAGAGTGGGGCGTGCCGCTTCATGACGATCGGCAGCTTTTTGAGTTTCTGATTCTGGAAGGCGCGCAGGCGGGATTGAGTTGGCTGACGATTCTCAAGAAGCGCGAAAACTTTCGCCGCGCTTTCGATGGTTTCCGCGTCCGAAAAGTCGCGGCCTACGATGCCCGCAAAGTGGTCTCGTTGATGCGAGACCCAGGCATCATTCGAAACCGGCTGAAGGTTGCCGCGGCCATTCAAAACGCCAAGGCGTTTTTGGCAATCCAAAAAGAGTTCGGCGCGTTCGATGCTTACGCCTGGCAGTTCGTTGGGGGAAAGCCGAAGCAAAACGCTTGGCCGACGTTGAAGGATATCCCCGCCAGAACCGCGGAGTCCGATGCCCTGAGCAAGGATTTGATGGCCCGCGGTTTCAAGTTTGTGGGTTCGACGATTTGTTATGCTCACATGCAGGCGACCGGCATGGTGAACGACCACATCGTCGACTGCTTTCGCCATCGCGAAGTAGCCAAGATGAAATAGGCGGCGCAGCGGCGCCGGCAGTCGCGGCGGTTCGGAGGATCGAATCACTCGGCATTTGAGATACGCGCCACGATAATTTTTCCCTTGCATGAAAGGGAAGTGTCTGATTGAATGGCGGCGATCGCAGATAGGGCAGGCGGGTGAATTCGATATTTTGCCCCCAAAATCATATTTCAATTTTCCGGTTCCCTTGCGGAGTCGAATCCTCATGAAGAAATTGGTGTTTGTTCTTCTCACCGCCGTATTGTTTTTGCTGACGGTGGAGCAGCTTCCGGCGCAAAACAATCTCGTTCAAATCAAGAGGGTCAACTCCTATCCGGAATTGTGGGTGACCGGCCAGCCTTTCTTCATGCATAGCGCCGCGTTTTTTTATACGCGACTTCCGGAAGATCAGTGGGACATCGCGCTTCAAAAGCACATTCAGCTTGGCGTCAATACCATCGATCTCTACATCCCGTGGAATTGGCATGAGCCCCAGGAAGGAGAAATGGATTTTGACGGGCACACGAATCCGCGCCGCAATTTGGCTTATCTCCTCAAGCGCATCTCCAAACTCGGCCTGAAGCTGATTGTGCGCCCGGGCCCGGTCATTTTGAACGAATGGAAGAACGGCGGATATCCCGACTGGCTGTTGATGCGTCCGGAATATCATGAGAGCCTGCAGGATGTCTTGGAGGGCCGATATCCGCGCTTGTCGGGACTTTCGACTTCACAATCCGACGAGGCCTCGCGCGAATGGTTGGAGAACAAAACTCATCTCCAGTATACGCGGCAGTGGTTCTTCGATGTGATGAAGGTCCTTTCGCCTTATCTGGCATCTCACGGCGGAAACATTTTGTTCTTTCAGTTGGACGATGATCAAGCCATTTATCGAACGAACTACAACGGCCCGAATTTCTGGCGCTACATGGAAACGCTGGCGAAGGATCTGCAGGACGCGGCCGTCAACGCCGGAGGGCGCGCGGACGACGTGCTTCCCTTCATCAACCCCACCGACATGCGCGTGAGCGCGGCCGGATCCGATCCTCACTTGAAACCTCCCATCGCCGCCATGGGGCAGTGGTACATGTATCCGGGCATCGATCATGTTCAGTTCAACGAAGCCGTCAACTTGCAGTTCTACACGGAAGAACTGAAGACTCAGCCGGAATTTCCGCCGATGATCATCGAGTTTCAGGCAGGATGGTATATTCCCGCCGATGACATCAATGCAAAACAGACCGACCCGCGGAATACGCTGCTGGCGTCGCGGACTCTATTCGCTCAAGGTTTGCGCGGGTTGAATTACTTTCCTTTGGAAGACTCGCTTTATCCCGCCGGCTATGAAGTCCCCTGGACGAATCATTACTACACTTGGGACGCCGCGCTCGATTTGAATTCCCACGATCAAGAGCGAAGTGTTCCGACTCGGCGCAACGGCAATTTGATTCGAGGCATGGGGAAACTGCTGGCGCAAACCCACAAGCACGCGGACGTGGGCATCGTTTATTCCTTGGGCGCATTTCAACCGCAGGAGAAATTATCCAAGGATGACGTTCTGAAGATTTCCGGACAGGCGATTGCCTTGCAGAGGTACTGCATGCGAAATCAAGTGAGCACGGAATACCTGGATCCGGAATACCAGCCGCTCGACCAATTACAGCGGCGCCGATTCCTGTTGATGCCCGTGTTCAACGGCGACGCCACGAAAGGGATCGCGCTGGATCCTTCCTCGGAACGGAAACTCATGGAGTACGTTCAGAAAGGCGGAACGTTGGTCTTCTTTCCGGAAGCGCCCCGGAGCGGGCTGTTGAGCCGCTGGTTTTCCGGGCTCAACCCAAGCGCCATGACGCCGGGCCCGGAGGAATCGATATCCTTGGTTGGAGCGGCAGGAGCGAAAGTGTTTCCATCAGGAGCGATTCAGAGCTATGAAACGCCGCCTTCGACCGTCGGAGGCGGGGGATTCGACGTTATTGCGCGGGCCGAGGTGAAAGGCGCGCCCGTCGCCGTCGGATTGATGAAGCAGGTCGGCCAGGGCCGCATTGTTCTGCTGGGATTTGATTTCACCGGTGAACCTGCCAAGGAGGCGAAGAAAGAAACCGGGGATGCGATTCGATTCAAGACCGTCGAGGGCGGCGCTTCGGCGGCAGCGCTCTCCCGCGAAAATTCAAATATGAAGAGGGTGATCGACGAGCTCCTGAAACTCGGCTCGGTCGAGAGGGCGGTTCGTTGGACGACGTCTTCTCCCGGCGAACCGGATCCGATGACGGACGTTCAACTTGAACTTTCGGACGCCTGCGAAGGATATGGATTTCTTGCCTTAACGAATTATTCGCCGGATCAACAACAGTCTTTCAAGATTTCTTTCTCTCGCCATACGAGATGTTTGTCGCCGGTGGAATTGCCGCCCGTTCCGGTCTTGCCTGAAGATTCGGCCTTCTTGCCGCTGCATCTCCCGCTGAACAAATTTCTGGCAGCGAATTCCGGAGAAGAAATTGTTGCCGCGACGGCGGAACTGGTCATGGCGCAGGGCGACCAGCATCATCTGTTGTTGGGCTTTTATGCGCCTTTGGACGCGGAACTGTTTCTCAAATTGCCGCATCCGGAAGAGTGGAAATTTCAGATCGGCGAGCAAGAGTTATCGGCAACACGGAGCGCCGACAGCGCCATCCTCCAGGTGCCTATCCCAAAAGATGATTCGCCGATGCCGTTTCAATTCGTCGAGGCCGATCGCATTCTCCCTCAAGCGGTCTCCTTG